>JBBKWV010000160.1:0-15352 GCA_037969135.1 Ferruginibacter sp. | reverse complement strand
GGACTGTTGTGCAAAGAAAAATTCAATACACTATCATTACTTGGGTAATTATCACCGGCAGCTGTGATCCAGAAATCAAAATTATAATCTATAAAAGCGGCCAAATTTGCATTTACTGTAAAATTATAAGTCAGCAACTGGCCTGGATTAAGGACAGCTATATTTTCAGTAACAACCGGCCCGCCATTAACCCGGTAATTCACCGGTATATTATTAATAATTGTGTTGGTATAATTTTTCACCCGAAAACTGACAGGATTGTTATTTGATAAACCACAACCATCTTTTGACGGAGAAAGGATCTGTGAGATTCCTACGTCACCCAGTGCTTCCGCAACAGAAACATCATCGATCGTATAACCATCATCCTGATCCAGTATCGGATTGGGGACATTGGCAGATGTATTTCCCTGCTGTGCAATTTTTATTTGAAAACTGGAACTGACGGGTTGAACCGGAATTACGGTATCCAGCACTTCATTTACATTTATCAAACCATGTTTCCAAAGGCCGAGTTCATTTTGATTTTCTACAAGATCATATGCATATATCCAGGGTAAATTATCCGCTCCCCTGATCCATACCTTATTATCCGGATTGGCAGCCTGACCATGATTCTTATAATTAAAATCAATCCTCAACTGATTGCCCGAATTGTAATTGTTCAAATTCCATGTCATCAGCAAACTATCGGTAACAAGACTTCCAAAAGGCGACTGATCCAGTGTAATCGCCCGGTTACCATTCAAAGCAAAACCTGTATTCACAAAGGTTCTGGATCTTCCTCTCGATGAATTGGTTTTAAAGTCGACCCGGTCATCACCATCCAACCCGATCGTGTTTACATTATATTCGTTGATGGAAGTGGTTTCAAATCCATCCAAAACCGGAAGAACCAGTACCGGATTTGCCAGGTTCTTTATTACTGTTGTAACAGTGTCATCCAACGGCTGACCATCACCTGCCTTAGTCACCCATGCTTTAACGTTATATACAGCAGGAGAAGCAAATAAAGCAGTTGCTGCAAAACTATGTGTGTAATTCCCCAATGCCGGCAGGTTGACATTCACAATTTCAGTAACAATTGTTCCGCCATTTACCTGGTAAGAAAGATTGTAACTTCCTGAAGAAATGACATTGTCCAGATTTTTTATGGTAAGTTTTACCTGTTCAGATGCAGACAAAGCCGAAGAAGTAAATACCCTTCCTGTCTGGGGTGCATCAATTGATACCGCTTTAAAGTTTCCATCAAACACAGACAGGCTACAGGTTCCGCTGCCGGGGACCGCTTTTACTGCAACACTTCTTCTGCCACTGACCGAAGCATTTTTTGCAGCCACCGCAAACCAGTATTCTTTGGTACTGTTCAATCCACTGACAAGGAAACTATTTGTTGAACTGTTGGCAATGATCTTCATGCTATCTCCATCTAATTGAAGAATATCATATGAGCCTGCACCTGCTACAAGAGGCCAATCGAGTTGAACAAAACCTTCACAGGGAATAACAGGTGTTGATGGAGTGATAACAGGTTGCCCAAAAACAGTAAAAGTAAAATCACTTTGATCGACAAAACCGGTTCCGTTCCTGCTAACCCTTATCAAAAAATTATTAGATACCGTTGATGGTACAACCCAGTTAATTGAACGGTCTGTAGCTGCCGCTGTTCCGCTTCCAACCGGATTCCAGCTGCTTCCGTTATTATCTGAATATTCTATTGTAAAAGTATTGGATTCATTTCCATAAGCCGACCACCTTATTTTTTCTGTTTGTCCCGGAACCAATGATTCAGCACCAAAAGGATACTCAACGGTAACGCCGTTCATATCCAGCTGATACGTTAGAAAATAATTTTGCGGTCCCTGAGGAATTGCAAATCCGTTTACATTGAACGAATAGGAACCTGCTGCCGGATTATCGATTACCACCTGTTCAATATTATTTACATGATCTGCAGCTTCAACAGCATTGTTATTAGCAAATACAGGATCTAATAACAAAGGAAGATGCACCAGGCTTGATGGTTCTGTAACGCTAAGGTCCAGGTCATTTACCAACGCAGTTGCAGATAAAGCCGCTGCCGGATAATCGGCCCATGTCAATAAAACTTTTAATCGTCTTACCCCCGACGGTAGTACAATATTATAAGGATCATTTTGTGCTGTTGAACTACTGTTTGCAAAAAAACGGTTTGCTTCCATCGCTTCAACTGCTTTCCGGGCATTCAGCATACCAAAACCATAGGTATAATCCGGCCCGGGATTCCCCAGGTCTTCGGCCGTATTACACATCAATGCTTTGATCAAAGCAGCTTTTGCATTATTACCATGAAGCTGCCGATAACGTTCCTGCATCAACGCAGTTACACCGGTAATGACCGGAGCAGCCATACTGGTACCATAATTAAGTGCGTAACTGTTATTCGGATAAGTGGATAGCGTGGCATAACCATTTGTTACGACCTCCGGTTTAATTCTTCCGTCCTGTGCCGGGCCACGGCTGCTGAATGATGCGATTACATAATTTGCCTGATCCATAGCACCAACAGTGATCACATTTTTTCCCGTCTGCCACCCCGATTTTACTGTTCCGAAAGAAGCAGGATAACCTGAACAGGTAAGCGAACCATCATTTCCCGCAGCAACAACATGCAGTACTTCATCGTAATTCCGCATCTGCTCATCAACATAATTGCTCAACACATCATACAATCTGCTTCCGGTGCAACCGATAGCTGATGAATAATAGGAGTTGTTGGTTGCAATCATATTATAGTCGGTAATATAAGTGGGCGTATTTACAATAACATCACTGAACCATTGACTTAAGATATGGGCTTTGGGAGCCATGCCCCTGTTCTTCGGATTTAAAAATCCGCCACCTGCTGTAGTTCCGGAAGTATGTGTTCCGTGTTGGTCTGACGGAAACGGGTGCCTGCTGATAATCTTTCCGTTGAAATCTATATGAGATGAAATATCTGCATTATCTCCAACACCAACAACCACATTTTTCCCCTCCAGGTTTCTGCCGGAAATGGATTGCAGGCTGCTGATACCATGGGTGGCAATATCATTGTAATTAATGGGCTTGTCGTTGATAGTTTGTTCTTTTACCGTACTGATAAATGGCAATGCTGCGATTGCATGCAGTTTACTGATATCGGGCTGTATGAGAATGGTATTGCTGAATTTGAATTTTGAAGGGATCAATACAACACCTATTTGCTGTAACTTTTTTTCAACCTCCTTTTTATTAATGGAACTATAATAACTGATAGCGAAGCTGCTCTTCTCCTGCTTAGCCTGTTGATTCCGGAATGAAAAAAGTGCCGGATCGATCTTATAAAAAACCGGTAACCGGTTTATTGAAATAATATGAAGACCACTGGCATTGGCAAAATTGAAGCCGCGATTAATTGTAGCCAAAAATGCATTTTTCGGAATATATTCATTCAATGCAATTCCCGCGATGGATAGTTGTTTTTTCAGTTCATCCGATGGCAATTCCGAAAACTGTATCAATACATAATAATGTTCACCGTAAATAACGGGAAAAAGATCATCCACTTTAAATTGCTGCCTGCTGATATTATTGCCAGAAAAAAAATTGCCGTTGAAAAAACGGACAGGGTATTCCTTATCCTGTGCCATTCCGGTTAAAGAGGGAATTAACAGAAATAGGATAATAACGGACCGGTAAAATCTAATCATATGATAGTGATGATTAAGTTTGATATTGGTTTTTAAGGGTTACACAAAAATATAAACAAATCCTTAATAACCCGAAAGCAATTGTATTTGTTGCATTCATCAGAATGAATAGAACAGTAAAATGTATATTTGCCGCCGGATGAACCTGGAGATGTTGTTGAATTTTTATAAAAATGATTCCCGCAGTTTAGAAATTGCGGAAAAGATCCTGTTGCCCGATCCCCAGCATTTACACTTAAAAGGACTTTTTGGAAGTGCGTCACAATTCATTCTGGCCGCAGTTTATAGTCAACCTGAATTGTCAGGCAATAATCACCTGGTCGTTCTCAGGGACGCAGAAGAAGCTGCATATTTTCACAATACACTTGAAAACATAAGCAATGCTTTAGATATATTTTATTTCCCCTCTTCCTTTAAGAACAAAAAGAATTATCGATTACTCAACAGCAGCCATGTGATGCTTCGTACTGAGGCATTAACCAAGATTGCTGCCGGCGGAAATAAAAAGATCATCATTACACATTCCGAAGCTTTATTTGAAAAAGTGGTGCTTTCAAAAACACTTTCAGAAAATATCATCAGCATAAAACAGGCAGATTCTTTGAATGTGAATGCTATGCTGGAACGTTTTGTTCAACATGGATTTGTAAGAACTGATTTTGTTTATGAACCGGGGCAATTTGCCATTCGTGGTGGTATACTGGATATTTATTCATTTGGAAATGAGAAACCCTACCGGATTGAATTATTTGGTAATGATGTAGACAGTATCCGCATTTTCGATCCGGAAACACAGCTGAGTGAAAGAAAATTATTACAGGTAAATATCATTCCAAATGTGGAAACACAATTTGAAACCGGTGAAAAAGTTACCCTGCTTGAATTCCTGCCTGCAAAAACCTGTGTCTGGCTTGAGGACTGGAGCTTTATAAAAGAAAAAATTGAACAGCAGGAAGAAGATCTGGAAATATTTTTTGCCATTGAAAAAAAACCGATTGACCATCCACAAAATTCCGAGGAAGAAAATGAGATCAACCGGAAGGCAGTAGTTAGCATAAATGATTTTGTTAAGGCAGTTGAGATAGAAAAACTTATTGCAGCAAAACACATTATTGAAATTGGAAATAAAACACATTTTCCAAAAGCGCATTCTGCGATCTCCACCATTCAGTATTCAACAAAGGAGCAACCCGCATTTAACCGGCAATTTGACCTGCTGATCAAAAACCTGCAGGAATATGAAAATAAGAAATACAATATTTTCATATTTGCTGAAAACCCCAAGCAACTTGAGCGATTGCATACCATTTTCACTGATCTGAAAGCTGATATCCAGGTAACGCCGATCCCGGTTTCCATTCATGAAGGATTTATTGATGATGACCTGAAACTGATCTGCTATACTGATCACCAGGTTTTTCAACGCTATCATAAATACAAAGTAAAGCAGGCATTCAGCAAGAATAAAGCACTTACGCTTAAAACACTCCGCGAACTACAACCGGGTGATTATGTTTCCCACATCGATCACGGTGTGGGTGTTTACAGTGGCCTTCAGAAAATTGAAGCCAATGGCCGCATGCAGGAAGCTGTTCGCATACAATATAAAGATGGTGATCTGTTATATGTAAATATTTCATCCCTGCACAAGATCAGTAAATACAGCGGCAAGGAAGGATCTATTCCAAAAATGAATAAACTCGGCAGTGATGTTTGGAGTAAGCTGAAAGAAAAAACAAAGAAACAGGTTAAGGATATTGCCACCGATCTGATAAAATTATATGCCCAACGCAAAAGCTTACTCGGTTTCGCCCACAGTCCGGATAATTATATGCAAACGGAACTGGAAGCAAGTTTCATATACGAAGACACTCCCGATCAGGCAAAAGCAAGTGAAGATGTAAAACGGGATATGGAAAAGCCCGGACCTATGGACAGGCTGGTATGCGGTGACGTTGGTTTTGGTAAAACTGAAATTGCCATCAGGGCTGCATTCAAATCTTGCTGCGACGGCAAACAGGCCGCCGTGCTTGTCCCAACTACGATCCTGGCCTATCAGCATTATAAAACCTTTGGCGACAGGCTGAAAGATTTTCCGGTTACAGTGGATTTTATCAACCGCTTCAAATCTTCCAAAGAAAAAAAGGAAACGCTTAAAAAACTGGAGGAAGGAAAAATTGATATCATCATTGGTACCCACGCACTACTGGGGAAAGACGTCAAATTCAAAAACCTGGGTGTGATGATCATCGATGAAGAACAGAAATTTGGTGTATCTGCCAAGGAAAAACTAAAGCAGTTACGCACTACCGTTGATTCCCTTACACTTACTGCAACACCTATTCCAAGAACTTTGCAGTTCAGCCTGATGGGGGCAAGGGACCTGAGCATTATCAATACGGCCCCCCCAAACAGGCAACCCATACAAACTGAAGTGACGGTATTCAATGAAGATGCCATCAGGGATATCATTTATTATGAAACGGAAAGAGGCGGACAGGTATTCTTTATTCACAACCGGGTAAAGGGCCTTGCCGAAATGAAAGGATTTATACAGGGCCTTTGCCCCGATATCAGCATTGCTTATGCACATGGCCAGATGGAAGGTGATGACCTGGAAGATACCATCCTTGATTTCATGGATAAAAAATACGATGTGCTGGTCTGTACCAATATCGTTGAAAGTGGTGTGGATATTCCGAATGTAAATACAATCATTGTAAACAATGCCCACCAGTTTGGGTTAAGTGATCTTCACCAGCTGCGGGGACGTGTTGGCAGAAGTAATAAAAAAGCTTTTTGTTATTTACTTGCCCCACCGATGAGTACATTGCCGGCAGACAGCAGAAAACGCCTGAGCACACTGGAACAATACAGTGATCTGGGAAGTGGATTTCAAATCGCCATGAGAGACCTGGATATTCGCGGTGCGGGAAATTTACTCGGTGGTGAACAAAGCGGATTTATTGCAGAGATCGGGTTTGAAATGTATCAAAAAATATTAGACGAGGCCATCCGGGAATTAAAAAGAAATGAATTTCGGGAACTGTTCAAAGAAGAAATACAAAAGCAGGATGATTTTGTAAATGACTGCAGCATTGATACAGATCTGGAAATACTGATACCGGATATATATGTGGAGAGTATTACAGAAAGGCTGAGCCTCTATTCAAGACTCGACAATTGTGATACGGAAAACGACCTTCTGGATTTTCACAGCGAGATGACAGACAGGTTTGGCCCCATTCCGGCACCTGTTGAAGACCTGTTCATTACCGTTAGAAGCCGTAAAGTGGCTGTTGAACTGGGTTTTGAAAAAATGTTCCTGAAGAACAATACCCTTAAATGCTTTTTTGTAAGCAATCCCGATTCTCCCTATTTTCAAAGTGAAACCTTTACCGGTATTCTTAAATTTCTGCAAACCGGAACCAATAAAGGAAAATTAAAACAGGTTGGAAAAAATGGGATCCTCATCGTAGAAGATATAAAAACCATGGGTGAATTGTGGCAGTTTTTATCCAAAATGAAGGGAAGTATTATAAAATAATCACATTCAATTAAAGGGTTATTCATTTTGATCCATGAAAAAAGGCCGTCTTCATCAGACGGCCTTGAAAAATAGTTTTTAAACGTACTTACCAGGATTTCTTTGCTACGCCATCCTTAACAGCTTCCAAAGCCCTTGCTTCAGCAAGCATCGTAGTCATTTTATTTCCTTTACCGTCATGGCCCTGGGCCATATAACCTCCACGGGAGGTTTTAGTAATCACTGCATCCTGCATGGGCACATTTTTTTCTTTAGTTTTCATGCAATAAGCTGTTAACATTTTTGACATTTTAATAGAATTTATGGTTAGTAAATAATGGGTTGAAACAATCGCTTCAGTGTACAAGCTACTAAAAATATTGGTTTTAACAAAAATTACTACGTAAAACAGCCGTTTTGAAAAGATTCTTCCTTTTCAATAAAGCAATTAAACATCAATTTTAGCATATCGGGCATGGGTTTCAATGAATTCCCTTCTTGGCGGAACCTCATCTCCCATCAACATACTAAATACCCTGTCTGCTTCTGCTGCACTCTCAATAGTAACCTGTTTAAGCGTACGTGTCAGCGGATTCATCGTGGTTTCCCACAATTGTTCAGCGTTCATTTCTCCCAAACCTTTATATCGTTGGGTATTTACGCTTTCGTCTTTACCCTGCCCGTATAATTTGATCAAAGCCTTTCTTTCTTCATCATTCCAGGCATATTCCTGTTCTTTTCCTTTTTTAACCAAATAAAGAGGAGGTTGGGCAATATATACATAGCCCTGTTCAACCAATTCCTTCATATATCTGAAAACAAAAGTCAGGATCAAAGTGGCAATGTGGCTACCATCCACATCGGCATCGGTCATGATGATGAGTTTATGGTATCGCAGTTTAGATATATCCAATGCTTTTACATCTTCCAATGTGCCAATCTTTACACCCAGTGCCGTAAACATATTGCGTATTTCCTCATTGTCATAGATCTTATGTTCCATGGCTTTTTCCACATTTAATATTTTACCACGCAGGGGTAAGATAGCCTGAAAACTTCTGTCTCGTCCTTGCTTGGCTGTTCCACCTGCCGAATCTCCCTCTACAAGGAACAATTCACATCTTCCCGGATCCTTATCTGAGCAATCTGCCAGTTTTCCCGGTAAACCACCACCTACCAGTACACTTTTACGTTGTACCATATCACGGGCTCTTTTTGCAGCAGCTCTTGCCTGGGCAGCTAAAATCACTTTTTGTATGATTGTCTTGGCGTCTTTCGGATTTTCTTCCAGGTATGCTTCTAAAACACGGATAAGGGTAGAATCCACGATTCCCATCACTTCACTATTTCCCAATTTGGTTTTTGTTTGTCCTTCAAACTGTGGTTCAGGAACTTTTACAGAAATAATAGCAGTGATCCCTTCCCGGAAATCATCTCCTTCAATGGCCACTTTGGCTTTTTCAAACATGCCTTGTTTTTCGCCATAACTTTTAAACACACGGGTAATGCTTCTTCTGAAACCCGCCACATGCGTACCCCCTTCAATAGTATTGATATTGTTTACATAACTGAACAAATGTTCCTGATAGCTGGCATTGTAAACCATGGCAACTTCTACGGCTACATTGCTTTTCTCATCATGCCCGTCGCAATAAATAACCTGTGGAATCAATGAATGCCTGTTGGCATTTTTGTCAATCATTTCCACAAACTCTACAATACCGCCTTCACTGTAAAATGTTTTTGTATAGGTCTTTCCATCCTCATCCAATTCTCTGAGATCATTTAAAATGATCGTGATCTTTCTATTCAGAAAAGCCAATTCTCTTAAACGGCCTTCCAGTATCTCTTTATTATATTCTGTGGTTGTAAAAATGCTGTCATCAGGCCAGAACTGAACAGTGGTGCCCGTTTTATCACTCTTCCCTGTTTCCCTAACCGGGTATTGGGGTATTCCTTTCTGGTATTCCTGTTCAAAGGATTTGCCTTCCCTGTTAACCCAAACATGCAGATTTTTACTTAAAGCGTTTACACAACTTACGCCCACTCCATGCAAACCTCCAGAAACCTTATAAGATCCTTTATCAAATTTTCCTCCGGCATGCAACACTGTCATTACCACTTCCAATGCACTCCTGTTTTCTTTTGTATGCATTCCCGTGGGAATACCACGGCCATCATCATGAACAGTGATAGAATTGTCCTCATTAATGATCACTGTAATATTTTTACAATGACCGGCAAGGGCTTCGTCAATCGAGTTATCTACCACTTCATACACCAGATGGTGAAGTCCTTTTACACTGATATCGCCAATATACATGGCCGGGCGTTTACGCACCGCTTCTAAACCTTCTAAAACCTGGATACTGTCTGCTCCGTAAGAATTGTTGGCGAGGGATACTAGTTCTGCTGTTGTACTCATAAAATGTTTAAATTCCTTAATTTATTTTAATATTATTTTATTGCAGGCTGTAAAAATTAAAGATAACCACAACGAGATATTATGATCTCGAAGCATTCGGGATCCGGTTATACTTTTTTAGCTATTTTAGGCAATAAAATCAGGCTTTTTTATATTCCTGCAAATGTAGCGAAAAGCTGGGGTTTAAACGCACAAAATCTGGTTTATTTTAACCCGGTTTCTGGACGAAATTAGCTGGTAGTCGTGTATTCAAATTCTGTAAAACTTACTGGCCTTTATTTTGTACCTTTGCATTGAAATTTTTCAATGAATCAATTTTCCGACATATTAGCTTTATCATATAAACAGCCCTTTTTACAGGCTGATCTGGAATCTTTACAGGAGATTGAACGCAATGTTCCCGGCTCGGTAAAATACTCCATCAAACGCTATCGCAAACAGCCACAGTGGAATATGGAAGATACCGGGGTTTTGGTGTATCATTATGCCAAAAATAATTCTGAGGAAAATTACCTGGAATTAAAATTCTGTGTAAGCGGTAATATTTACTGCAGACAAAAACAAACTGAATGTGATTTTTGTAAAATGAATGCTTCCCGGATATGCACGGAAAAAGTAGATAGTATCGATGTACTTAGTTTTAGTTTTTCTCCCACATACCTGCAACAGTTTGCCAAAGCAAATAAATCGCCCGAAACTTTATCCGACAACGTGCTGTCTTTTGAGCATAAAACTTCTTTTTCCAAAATTCTTCCGTTGTGCGGTAAGACAAGGCTGGCTATTGAAGCAATGCTGAATCACAATTATACGGATACCAGAGAGAATATTTTTATCAATGCCCAAACCCAGATACTTTTATTATACAGCATGGATTGTATGCTGGGCGAAAAAGAAGAGACCAGCTTTGTGTGTAAATTCCTCTCCAATGAAGATGACCGGGAAAAAATAATCAAATCAAGAGAAATATTATTGCAACATATTGGTGAGCCAATCACCATCAAGGCACTCAGCCGCAAAGTAGCCATCAATGAATGCTATTTAAAGAAAGGATTTAAAGAAATATTTGGTACCACCATATTTGATTTTTATCAAAGTCAGCGGATGGAGCATGCTAAATATCTGTTGTATGACAAAGGACTGAGTGTTACGGAAGTTTCTTTGTTGTTAGGCTATTCTTCTATCTCACATTTCAGTACGGCATTTAAAAAACACACGGGAATTAAACCCTGTGAATTGCTTTTGCGCTGATTTTTTTCCTTTTATACACTATTTAAATTAAGGGCTGATATTGGTCAGTTCGGTTTATGATTATCCGCAGCATGTCTGTCATCGATTTGTAAAACATTCCCCTTTTCAATCAAATTTTCACATGATGACAATACTGTGATAATTCTCCTTTTTTGTTAAAACAACTTTGCATCATATTAAAAAGATATTTTGAAAAAATTTGTTTTAATAAGTTGTTTTTTATTTTCATTTTTTACAGATTTTGCACAAAACGGGCAATCAAAGGATTCACTTTTCAGCAAGAATTTGAATGAGGTTATTATAACGGCAACCCGAACCCTGAAAAGTATTGGCGATATTCCGGTACCCATTCAGGTGATAAATAAAAAATTCATTCAGCAAACAGGTTCTCAAAAACTCATCGACATTTTACAACAACAAACAGGTCTGGTGTTGGCAGATAACCCATTGGGACAGGCACTGCAGGGTTACCCAAATCCCTTTGGCAGCGGTGTACAGTTGCAAGGCTTTGATCCTGCCTATACTTTGATCCTATTGGATGGGGAGCCACTAACAGGGAGAAATGCGGGCATCCTGAATCTTGGAAGGATATCTGTTGGGAATATCAAACAAATTGAAATTGTAAAGGGGCCTGCAACGAGTTTATATGGCAGTGATGCTTTGGCCGGTGTTATTAATATCATCACGGAAAAGCCAAAATCGAACACAGCAGGCTTACAATTGCATCATTCCAGCAATAACAGCTGGGGGGTAACCGCAAATAGTTTTATCAAAAAAAACAAAACAGCTTTACAGCTTTTTGCCAACAGGTACAGCAGTGCCGGTTACGACCTGGATAAAACTATTTATGGTAAAACGGCAGATCCTTTTCATAATTATTCCTTTGCTGCAAAATTATTTTATGACATAAACAGCAACACTGAATTACAAAGTTCTGTAAGGGTATTTACCCAAAAACAATTTAACAATTACCTTGTATATACCGGCGTACAACCCGAAGCGGTTGATGGAACCAGTAATGAAACAGACTGGAGTATTGCCAATCAACTTTTCCATAGTTTCTCCAAAAAAATAAAATTAACTGCCAGATTCTATGCAACAGGATATCAAAACAATGCCTCTGTTTTTTTACAATCGGATAAAAATCTTTTCGACAGATCCTTTTTGCATCAATTGCTGTTAAAACCCGAGTTGCAAATAGAAGCTGGTGAAAACCAAAATCAAAAACTCATCGGCGGAGTAGGTTACAACTATGAAACCATCGAAGCAAACCGTTATCCTTCGGAGCATCAGTTCAATGCCCTCTACTTTTTTTTACAAAAAGAATGGCTGTTTAATAACAGGTTAAATATCACTGCCGGGGCAAGGCTTGATAAACACACGCTTTATAGTTTGCAGTTCAACCCAAAGTTAGCAGCTGCTTATAAATTTAATAAAAAGTTTACGGTAAATGCATCCGTTGGTACCGGTTTTAAAGCACCTGATTTCCGCCAGCAGTTTTTAAATTTCACCAACTCATTGGTAGGTTACACTTTATTGGGAGCCAATGAACTTTCTGCCGGTTTACAACAATTACAACAACTGGGTCAAATAGATTCTTCCATAAACATCAATCCGTATTTGGGCAACCACAACCTGTTGCCGGAAAAATCTGTAGGCATTAATGTCGGATTCCGGTATAACACCGCTCAGCAAATACTTGTTAACGGCAATCTTTTCCGCAATGACGTTTCTAACCTGATTGACCGTTATAATCTTCCTTTTACCAAAGTAAACAATCAATCTATTTACAGTTATGTAAATATCAACAGGGTATTTACACAGGGCTTTGATTTTAATGTGCAGTATACATTAAAAAAACAAGTAAATATCAATGCCGGTTATCAATACCTGGAAGCAAAAGATAAAAACATTTTATCGAAGATCAGAGAACAGCAATTGGTAAAAAGAGATCCCGCAACATTTGTGAGTTCTTACGTTTCTATGCAGGATTATGGTGGCCTCTTTAACCGCAGTAAACATGCTGCCAATCTTCAGTTATCCTACAACAATAAAAAAGATAATTTTTCTTCCAGTATCCGTATCGTTTATCGCGGACGCTATGGATATGCAGATATAAATGGCAATAATATATTGGACGACGACCGTGAATATGCAAATGGGTATGCATTATTAAATGCATCTGTCAGCAAATCTTTTAAACAGGGATTTGAATTACAGGCCGGCAGCGATAACATTTTAAATCATCTGGATAAAATAAAATTACCCAGCCTCAGTGGCAGAACTTATTTCATCAATTGCAACATTAATCTTAAACAAATATTTTCTTTAAATAAAAAAAAATGAAAAAATGAAAAAAACAATACTGGCCAGTGCCGTTTTATGTTATGCCTTATTATTAACGATCAGTTCATGTAAAAAAGATTCAGTTAATCCGGTAACCATCATAGAAAAAACAGATTCAATGCATGTAAATTTCAGTTCTGCAGCGTCCTTTACATTTTTTAGTTTTAAAAATGGCGCCCTGGTTGCAAATACAGACAGTGCTACCACAAAATGGGATTTTGGATTAAGGTTTACCACTTTTATTTTAAACAGTAATACTTATGGCCCGGGCAATGCAGGAGCAATTTTACAAACCGGTATTTACAGCAATGTAACTACAGCCCCGCAAACAGGGTACGCATATGATACTACTTCATCGCAAAAAGCGATAAAAGATGGCAGCTGGTATGATTACAATCCAGTCACACATGCTTTTGTTCCTAAAGCCGGTCAAACATTTATTTTTCGCACTGCAGAAAACTATTATGTAAAAATGGAATTACTGGCTGTAGATTATGAAGCTTTTACCGGGCCTGTACCCCAACGCTTAATTTATAGATTCCGTTATACATATCAATCAAACGGCACCAGATCATTTTAAATGAATTCCCCAAAAACGATAAAAAGCAACCTGAATCAGGTTGCTTTTTATTTTAAAAATATTTCGGTTTTTATATTTTCCCGATTGTATAAACTCAATTTCTCTTTTCGTAATAGAAGAAAGGGAATAAGATTCAAATTTGCATTTATAATTTAAAAAATGAGAAAAATCCTATACTGCACAATAGCATTATTATCAGCTTTACACTTACATGCACAAAATAAATCAGTGCCTGATTCAGGCTCCCTGAATCATAAAAATTTACCCGAAATAACAATCGTTGGAAGGGGATCTAAAAGTGATTACCAGCAGATGCCGGAGATCGTAGGAACAAATATATATGCAGGAAAAAAAAATGCTTTGATCGTACTTGAAAATGTAAAAGGGAATGTGGTAACCAATACCATGCGACAGGTTTTGGCCAAGGTACCGGGAATACATATCTGGGAAAGCGATCCGAGTGGAATTCAAATAGGTATTGCAGCCAGGGGGCTAAGTCCCAACAGAAGCTGGGAATTCAATATCCGGCAAAATGGTTATGATATAGCCGCCGATCCCTTTGGCTACCCCGAAGCATATTACAATCCCCAATTGCAGGCAGTGCAAAGAATTGAGGTGGTACGCGGCCAGGGCTCTTTGCAATACGGACCTCAGTTTGGCGGGCTGGTAAATTATTTACTGCGCAATGGAAGTGAAATTGAAAAAAAACTTCAGTTTGAAACACAGCAAACATTGGGCAGCAAAGCATTGATAAACAGCTATAATGCCATCGGTGGCAAAACGGAAAAGATCAATTACTATGCTTTTTTTGATCACCGTAACGGAGAAGGGTGGAGGCAGAACAGCCGTTATTTCAGCAATGCCGGTTACGGAACCATCACTTATAAGATAACTGCCAGATTTTCTGTTACTGCAGAGTTGATGCAACAACATACACGTAGCCAGCAACCCGGCGGATTACCCGACAGTTTATTATATGCTGATGCCCAAAAAAGTTTCCGGAGCCGCAACTGGTTCGATATCTCCTGGACAACACCTGCCGTAATCGCCAATTATTATTTTAATGCCAGCAGCCGGTGGAACACTAAATTATATGCAACCATTGGCAACAGAAACAGTGTTGGTTTTACCCAATCCATTTTGATCAAAGACAGCATCAATACTGCAACAAAAGATTTCAACAACCGGGTGCTTAATGCCGATAAATACCGCAATTATGGTTTAGAAAGCCGCATCATCACGGATTACAGTCTGGGAAAAATGAAGAACACCCTCTCTGCCGGCATGCGTTTATATACCGGTACAACATCCAGGCTGGCTGATGGAAAAGGAACAACCGGAATTGACTATGATATGGAAGTGATGGGGAATTATTCCAGAGATATCAAATTCACATCGCACAATATTGCTGTATTTGCAGAAAATATTTTCCGTTTGGGTAAAAAATTATTGATCATTCCCGGAATTAGATATGAGTGGCTGGAAGGTTCGGCTGCAGGAAGAAACGGATATACAGC
>JBBKWV010000159.1:0-13256 GCA_037969135.1 Ferruginibacter sp. | reverse complement strand
TTTTTTACTTCTTCCATATTTCCTTTGGCCATTTCTTCCATCATTTCATCGAGCAGTTCGTTACTTACTTCACTGAAATTGTTGACGAAGTTTAACGGGTTTTGAATTTCATGAGCGATGCCGGCAGTAAGTTCACCAAGACTTGCCATTTTTTCTGATTGTATCAATTGTGTTTGTGTGGCTTTTAATTCTGTCAAAGCATCGTCTGTTTTTTTCTTTGCTGCTATTAAATTTTCCAGATCAATTTGCGCCTGTGCGGCCAATTGTTCCGCCTCTTTTAAATCCAAATAACGGCGGTGAGTAAGACTCAATACCGACGTATACCTTCTGAATATCTGCAATTCTGATTCCACTAATTCCTTATCTGTCCATGCAAATACACCCCCTTCTTTGAAGAAAAAATAATAACCAAATTGGACTTCATCATCAGCAAAATCGGGGAAGCTAACCTGTGGATTCATTACTTTGTAATAGGCCGAGATTTCATTTCCTTTTAAAACCGGATGATATTCTTTTTGTTCTATCCAATGTGTGTAGATGTTTTCTAATACCGGGTGACCTGATAACGACAGATTCCCTATCATTTTTTTTACTTTATTATCCTCAGTGGCAGTAGTTGCATGAATATCAACTAACCTGGTCTCTTTGTTGATGATACCCACTCCGCACCTCCTTGGAATAACGTTCAGTGCATTTAATTCTGAAAAAAAAGTATCTACTGTTGATGCAAGGTCGTCGGAGCTGTGCATAGACATTGCTTTAGAACGTACTCTTTCCAAAGCGGCTTCAATCTGAGACTCTCTTGCCTGTGCTTCTGCTTTTTGCAGATCTAAAAACCGGCGGTAGGTCATTTCAAAAGCTTTGGCAAAGCGGGTGACCATTTCCTGTTGCTCTTTTGTAAGCAATGTTCCTCCAACGATCAATAAATATCCCTGGCTGAAATTAAATGTATGTATTACCAATCTTTCTGGTGAAATAGCTAAAAGCTTTTCTTTCGAAATCGGAAAATTGATGCATTCCTCTGCCATATATGTCTGATGGGCAATTGTTTCTTCGGGATTTAATTCCAGCACCAACAATGGTTCCTGTTTTATCCAGCTTTCCCTGATGGAATTCAACACTACAGTTTCAGTATGAGAAGTACCTACTCCCAACGGTGCTACCTTTCCATCATATGGATTCACTCCGTAGTTCCAGCCCATCTTACCTTCATCTTCCATCAGGGTATAACCGGTAACCAGATTTTGAATTTCCAGTTTTGAAAGTTCCTTATATAATAAGGCACCCACTTCCGGCAATTCATTACTGTTATGCATGGCCATGGCCCGGGCCCGGACTCTTTCTAAGGATGCTTCAATCTGGGCTTCCAGCGCCTGTGCTTCTGCTTTTTTCAGATCGAGGAAACGGGTATAGGTTCTCTCAAATTCTATTGAAAAACGATAAAGTATTTTTTCTTCATCTTTGGTTATATGTCTTCTGATATTTATGCCGAAACACCCATACTTCATATAGGCTTCTGCATAAAATAATCCTTCGGGAAAAAAATCAGCTTTTAATTTTTCTGCACCGCTTAACAATTCACGCCAGGTATCAAAAAAAGTTTTTACTTCTGCTGCCGGTATTGGATGATCATGAACTGGCTCACCACTTTCCCATGCTTTAAAACAAGCTGCTGTATATGGTTCAGTTTTGTCCAGATCATAGATCACAGATTTACTTTTTAAAACAGATGAACCATTTTTCTCTTCATTCCATGATGCCCAGAATAAATGTTTTTCATTCGGAACATCAGGTAGCCATACATAAGAGAATTCCGAATCAATCCCGAGTAATAAAAGTTGTTCGTGAAAAACCCTTGAAGTGATATCTAACTCATTGGAATGCTGCATCAGCATGCTTTGCGTACGAGTCCTTTCTAAAGCAACTTCAATCTGTGCCTTTCTTGCTTGTTCTTCTGCTTTTTGCAGATCGAGAAAACGGGTATAGGTTTGATCAAATACCAATGCAAACCGTTTGAATATTTCTTCTTCGTCGCAAGGCTCACGGGTAATCAACACCAGGTATCCTTTTGAAAAATAGGCCGCATGTAGTTTTTGCCAATCAGGCCGTTCAAGACCTGCTTTGTCCATTTCTTCAAATATGCTTTTGGCAACTGGTAAATTCATCAACCATTTATAATGCTCTTGCAAATCATTTCCTTCCAGTTGGACAGACCGGAATGATTCTCCCTTTTCCCACCCTTCATATAGTGTAGCATGTGCATAGTCGCCGACGTTAGGCAGAAAAAAGCCCCGGGTAAAACCGGTATCCATGCTTAGCCACCATTCGTCTTCTGTACGGTTCTTTTCGCATAATACAAACCCACATGTCCAGAGGTTGGTTACCAGCAGATTCATTTGAGCAAATAATTCAGCAGCCACATCTCCCAGCTCGGCGCTATGTTGCATACCCATTGTTCTGCTTCTTACTTTTTCCAATGCCGCTTCAATTTGAGCTTCTCTTGCCTGTGCCTCTGCTTTTTGGAGATCAAGAAAACGGGTATAGGTTTGCTGGAATACTTTTCCAAAACGCATCAGCGTATTATTCTCTTCATCTGTATAAGGAGTGCCTGCAAAATTCTCAATGTACAGTCCAACATTGTCTAATAAAACGGTGGAAATGGCAAGACCGGAAGCACCGAAATAATATTCCTTTGCTTCTTCCGGCAGTCCGGGTATGCATTCAAAAAGATCCTGGTAGAATTTGTTTTTTTCTTTATAGTCCAGATGATTGGTAAAGAAATTTGTTCCTTTTTCTTTTGCATCAATAAAACTGTTCCAGTGTGCACTATCAAAATACGGTAAAGTTATCTGGTTTTGAATCTCCTGGCGATCTGCCAGCCAGATATACATATCATCTCTTTCTTTATAATCTAAAATAAATCCGGTATGTTCAATATGAATTTTTAAGTGATCGAATTGTTCATAAACAAGCTGGATCACTTCTTTGAGCTCTTCACTTTTTTGCATGCCCATGGTTCTGCTTCTCACTCTTTCCAGTGCCAATTCAATCTCTGCTTCTCTGGCTTGTGATTCCGCTTTCTGGAGATCGAGAAAACGGCGGTAAACGAGCCCGAATACATTTGCAAAACGGGTGATGATCTGTGCTTCTTCCTTTTGCAGCGGCTCTAAAGACACAGCATTGATCGATCCTTCGGAAAAAAAGAAAGCAGAAATGGTTTCCTGATCGTTATACGTTTCCGGTAGTGGATAAGAAAGATGAGGCAAAAGCGCTTCATAATATTCCTTCACAGCCTTTCCAGTTCTTGTATTGTAAAAAGCAGGTTTATTTTCCTTAAAAGCTTTAACCATCTTGTCGAACGTGGGATGTACGCCTTTGGGAACCTCACCCAATATGCGTTTTTTTAGCTTACCCTGCACTTCAGAACGTGACCAGATCTCCGCAGATTCCGTTTCTTTATCAATAGTACATATGCCAATCCGTAAAGCATGAATACCCAGTTTTTCTAATTCTGCAAGCATTACATCAGAGGCTTCTACCAGTTCAGTACTGGAATGCATGGCCATACTTCTTGCCCTTACCCTTTCCAATGCCAATTCAATTTCAGCTTCTCTTACCTGGGCTTCTGCTTTTTGTAAGTCGAGGAATCGGGTGTAAGCCTGGTCAAAAACATGCCCCAATCTTTTCAGAATCACATTTTGTTCATTGGTATAAGGTTCAGGAGCATAATTGCCAATAGTTAGCAGTATGTTTTTCATTAAAACAATAGACCTGGCAAATCCGCCTGTATTTAAAAAATATGATTTATTTTCTTCGGAAACATTTTTTAATACTGAATGTTTAAAAATATGACGTAACCATTGCTGGTTTTCTTCGGGGGTTAAAATATCAGTAATAAAATCAATGCCTTTATTTCGTGCCTGTAATGGATGGTTGAGTGCCGGATTGTTTAAATAGGGAACTTCAATTAAAAAAGGCTGAGGCTGACCCGGAGATGCCAGCCAGAAATTAAGACCCAGATGTTCATTATTTACACAAAAACTTACATTCTGAAATCTGAATTGCAATTGTTGCAGTTGTTCAGACACAACCATGATCACGTTCTGTAATTCATCACTCTTATGCATTGCAAGTGAACGGGAGCGGACTTTTTCGAGTGCATTTTCAATCTGTGCTTCTCTTGCCTGTGTTTCTGCTTTTTGTAAGTCGAGAAAACGGGTGTAAGCCTGATTGAATGCACCGGCCATTTTCAACACGATTGCTTTGCAGTCTTCGTTAGGTGGATTGACCAGATCTATCCCCAGCAAACCATTGGATATTCTGACACAAGCGGTCCATTGATGGGTTAATACCCCGGTTGATAATGCTTCTTTAATAACGGTGGCAATTGCAGGATCAATTTCTTCAAACTCATAAACAGCCTTCTCTAGTTTTTCAAGGGGGTAATCGGCAACGAAGTAATCCAGGTCAGTTTGTAGAAGAATTTTAAATGGATATCCAAGCATTTCATACCTGTTGAAGTCGAATTGAAGGGTATAACTGGTTTGGTCTCCAATATTTCCAGGGCTTGAAAAATCCCACGCTTTTACCCATCCATCCGCATCTATCAGATAAAAAGTAACCCCGGAGAGTCCTTGAATCTGAAGCCAGCTAAGTTGGGTAAGTATTTCCTTGTTTACCTTGTCGAGGTCATCTGGATGATGCATGGCCATAGATTGGGCCCGAACCCGCTCCACTGCCACTTCAATCTGTGCTTCCCTTGCCTGTGCTTCTGCTTTTTGCAGATCGAGGAAACGGGTGTAAGACTGTTCGAAAACTTTTGAGAAACGTTTAAGAATATTGTTTTCTTCTTCAGAAAATAATTTTCCAAAAAGGTTGATGATGAAAATGCTGGTATGTTTCGATACAGCGCAGGATCGGGTATAACCACCCGGACTGGTTAAGGTTACTTTTTTCTCTTTGGCTTTCAGCTTTTTCCAGGGTTCATGCTTAAACAAAAAATTGAAAAATTCCTTTTTCTCTTCTTGTGAGTAAGATTCCGTAAAAAAACCAGGACCCTTTTTAATTCCTTTTATCAGATTCGTATAAAAAGGTTTCGCAAATCGAGGAATATGTACTTCTTCAGAAGTATCGGCCGTTCCACCTGATCCCCAGCAATGAAGCTCTTCCCCTATTTCACTGTTAATGGCAATAAAAGATCCTCCGTGAATTCCGATATTCAATTTGAGTAATTCCTGATGCACAGTATGAATGACCTCTTGTAATTCCGAAGTCTTGTGCATGGCCATTGTTTTGGCCCGTACTCTTTCCAGTGTAGCTTCGATTTCAAGCTCCCTGTTTTTATGTTCGAGTTCAACTGTTCTTCTTTTAATGGCGTCTCGGAGTTCCAGGTTTTCTTTTGTGATCTGTTCTGTACCCAAGGTTTCCCCTTCCTGTGCTTTTGTATCGGGTGTTGAGAAATGCTGGTACATAAACCGCCAACCATTATTTGTTTCTTTCATAACAGATGTAAACCTGAACGGAGAATAGAAAACCCATTCAGCGTCACTGATAACATAAGCATCGGCTAAATCTGTAATTAGAATAAGTCCGCCATCTAATTCTTCAATTGTTCTTTTTATATTTCTCAGTTCGGCTTTACCAGCTAATTGTTCGGCTGTGGCATCGAAAAATGCTGTTGTATCTTTTCTGTTCAGATACTCTTCTCCACTGGTGGAGCCAACAAAATGATAATCATCATCGAGAAAGGAATCGTAGGTTTTTACATCGCCGTTCAGATAACTGTTCCACCAGGTTTCGTACACCTGCATTAATGCTGCTTCCTGTTTTTTTGTCAACTTCATTATTTCTTAATTGGGTATGCTGATAATAAATGCAGTTCCTTCTCTTTCTTTTCCTGGCTGTGCTGCAGCTTCGGCAGACAGGGTTTCCACTTTTATTTCTCCACCATGTGCTTTTACAATATCATAACTCAAACTCAACCCTAATCCTGTTCCCTGGCCAGTGGGCTTGGTGGTAAAGAAAGGTTGGAATATTTTATCTAATACTTTTTGGGGAATGCCGCTGCCGTTGTCGGATACTTTTATTTCTACTTTGCCATTCAACTTTTTTGTACTAACAGAAACGGTTGGTTCATATCCTTCGATGCCCGATTTCTTTTTTTCATTCACTGCATAAAAGGCATTGGTTATCAGATTTAGTATCACACGCCCGATATCCTGCGGTAGAATATTTATTAATCCGATGCCTGCCTCACCGGCAGACAGGCTTTCATCATAATCTGTTTTCATGGCGGCATTAAATGTTTTGTCTTTTGCTCTGAGTCCATGATAAGCCAAACGAAAGTATTCATCCGTTAAAGCATTAATATCTGTTAACTCTTTTACACCACTGCTGCTGCGGCTGTGCTGGAGCATACCTTTTACAATGCCATCTGCTCTTTTACCATGATGCAGGATTTTTTCCAGATTTTGAATTACATCGCCGGCAATATCTTTTGCGTCATCCATATTCCCATTGTCCATTTCGTCCTTCATTTCTTCCAGTAGCTCTTTGCTTACTTCAGAAAAATTATTGACGAAATTTAACGGGTTCTGTATTTCATGGGCAATGCCAGCGGTGAGTTCGCCGAGACTTGCCATCTTTTCTGATTGTATCAATTGCTTTTGTGTGGCCTGCAATTCATTGAGTGCGTCTTCTGCTCTTTGCTTTTCTGTATGCAGTTTTATCAGATCTTCTTCGGCTTGTATTGCATGGGCTTCTGCAATTTTCAGATCGTTGAAACGGGTATAAGTAAGATTGAATACAGCGGCAAAACGCTCGAGCAGATGTGCTGTTTCCTTCGGTTGTTCTTCGGGTGATGCAATGCCTAAAAATCCTTTTCCGAAAATAGCCATCGTTTGTATCCTTCTTTTTTGAGAAAGTCCTTTTGTAAATGGCACTTTCAATTCATCTGCCAAATAATGAAAATAGTCGCTTAGTTCTTTCCCCTGCATGTCGATGGTCAAAGATTTTTTTTCCGCTTTCCAGGCATCATACATTTTTTTTAAACTGGCATTGCGGCCGGCATCGCCAATAAACTGTGTACTTACTTTACTGCCTTCTTCATCTGTTGCCCAAAATTCGATATGGCCATTGTCATCTTTAATTATACCGATGTATAAACGGTTTGGTTCGATTCCCAATAAAACCAATTGATTAAAAAGAACCGCTGCAGTTTCTGCCAATTCATCCGATCTTTGCATTGACATGGTTCGGCTTCTTACTCTTTCCAATGCTGCTTCTATCTGCGCTTCTCTTGCCTGTGCTTCTGCTTTTGTAATATCAATATATCTTCTGTAAGCCAGATCAAATACATTCCGGAAACGTTTCAGCAATTCCAGTTTTTCTGCACCAATAGCACCGAAGGTTGATATGCCGATTGAACCAATACCAATCGAATAAAAATAATAGTATAGTGATGTAATGTTTTCAACTCTTGGGTCATCATACTCGCCATTTTGTTTTCTGAACTTCTTCCAGTCGGCCAATTCCTTACCGGAATAAACATATTCAATAAATGCATCTTTGGAGCTTCTGGCCTGCTTCACCAGGGTTTGAACGGAATGGTAAATATTATAATTAACATTGGCGATGACTGCGCCGGCAAAATCAGAAAAATCATAATTCAGGAATGACTCTTTTTCATCATCATGAATATTTATCATGGAATTCCTGAGTTCGTTGAATCCCAATTTCTGCAGTTCATTGAACAGGGTTTCGCAAATGCTAAGTAATTCATCGGCTTTGTTCATGCCCATGGCAACCGTTCTTACCCGTTCAAGCGCCGATTCAATTTCCAATTCACGGTTCTGTGCTTCTACGGCTTTTCTTTTTTTTTCCAATTCTTCAATCGTTTCTTCTAAAAGAATGGCGGTAGTTCGTTTTACTTTTTCTGTTCTTTCCAGCTTGAATTCGGAGATCTCCAGGTCGCTATTCACTTTTTTTACAGCTTTGAGCAGCTCATTTTTTGCTTCTGTTGTTAAGTGTTCATTTTGCTGTAAAAAATCCAGTATTGTTTGCAGGGATTGATTCATTTATTTTTCTTTTAGTGCTACTACACAACAGGTATTATTATGGAATTCATGTTTCCCGGTTTTTCCTGCCTGTCCGGCAGACAGGGATCTTCCAAATTCGCCATAACTGAAAAAACCGGCCATTGGTGCATCCCAAACCTGCTGCACCTGTTCAATTTCTTCTTTCATTAAAACACCAAAAGATAAATGCCTGCTGATGCAGGAGAACATGATCAATGCATCTGCTTCAGGCTGGTACTCACTTTGTAGTTGTTTACATTCTTCTACCACTTGTTCTATGGCATCAAAATCGGGAGGTAAGGAAAACTTTACTTTAGAACCCTGGGGGATATTACCAGCGCAAATCAGTGAACGATCATTCCTGTTGGCAAACATGGCAGTGCGCATAACGGGAGCAAAACCCTCACGTTCCATTTGCAAAGGATAAAGGGCACCCAGTTGTGTGACAATTTCTTTACCCGAATCGAAATCATAGTCAACACCCAGGTATTTCAGGATCATATCCAGCGCCGGTTTATCATCAATAGTATAAACGATATTTCCTTCACTTTTGGTAATGGTTTTGGTTGTGCCAATCGGTTTCCAGCCACAGGTGGCAATACCGCTGATCTGAATCTTATCTTCATCAATGATTAATGCCAGTAAACCCTGGGAACTGCTGTGCCTGTTCGTAAAAACAGTGGGACCAGTTAAAGCCAGGTCGTCGCCGGCCATACCGCCAAAAATGGTAACATCGCCACCAAAACCTTCAGTAATCCCATCAACTATATTTTCCCCATCCTGCGTCAGCCATCCGGAAACTATGATAAAAGCAGGGTTTGAAAAAGAGTTTTTTCCTGCCAAGCCAATCTGCTTTGCGTTTTCAAAAGTTGTTTGGTCGCCAGTTTCCAGGAATTTCAATGTGAAATAATCTGGGTTTATATTCAGCAACATGATGACGGTACTTCCTTCTTCAATGTCTCCATCAATAAATTCTCCCGAGGTTGTAGCCCCAAAAATGGCGATACCTTTTTCATGGAATAATGCACAAACAGCATCACGGTCTTGTTTAATGGATAAAAAAATAATGGCCAATGTTGGTTTGAAACCATCAGCCAGATTTTTTTCAAAAGCAATCTTTATTTCTGCTGTTGAATTCCCTTTTAGCGTTTTTACAATCATACCAGTTATTTTTTCTTTTAATTGTCCACTGCACCTACTATGAATGTCACACCACCCGTGGCGAAGTTGGCCAGGTCGGCTGCTGTGGCCTGTCCTTCGGGTGAAGACATGGTAGCCTTTATGACATCCGGGCTTTGAAACCAGAATTCTGCCATGCGGTAGTATGCAGCCTGTGAACCATCCGGAGCGCTGAGGAATTTGGTATACTCTACTTTTTCAAAACCCTTCATGGTTACGGCAACAGGCATATGTTTATTTGAATAGTAGTCTTCAAAAATGGCTGTGTCAGTTGGGTTTCCGTACAATACTGTCAGTTTGATCATTTTTTGATTTTTTATTTTATTTTTTTATTTTTCTTTTAATGCCACCCAACATACTGTTGTGCCATGAAATTCCGGCCGGCTATCATCCAGTTTCCCATATTCTCCCATGGAGAAAAAACCTGCCATGGGTTTGTTCCAGGTTGCAGCCAACCCATCTAATTCGGAAGACATCATTGGCCCCAATGATGAGAGCCTGCCTACACAGGAAAAGACCAGCATAGCATCGGCGTTCGGTAATTCATTTTTTTTTATGCTCTTTGTACTCTCTACTACTGTGTCGATCACTTCTAAATCTGGCGGAAGCGAAAAACGAAATAGGGAACCTTCATCTACAGGGGTACCTAACATCACTGATTGGTCTTCCTTATTCCAAAGTACAATTGGCCGCATGATGGGTTTTCTTGCTTCCCTTTGAAACTGTAACGGATAACTGTCCAATCCGTCTGATTTTTTACTCGTCAGCATTTCTGTTCCCAGGAATTTTTTTATCACATCCATGGCAGGCTCATGGTCGATGGTATAAACCCAGTTTCCTTCACATTTAGTAATTTTTTTTTCAGTACCAACAGGTTTCCAACCTGATACGGCAGCTCCTTTAACGTCGATCTTATCCTCATCCAGTATAAGTGACAATATACCCGAATTGGTTTTTGATTGATTCGTAAATACGGTGCCGGTAAAGTTTATATGTTCGCCTGCCATACCTCCAATAACCGTGACAGCCATTCCTGCTTTGCTTAATAAGCCTTTTATCACTTCTTCACCCGGAGTTCTTATATCAGCAGTGGAAATAATAAATGCAGGATGATCGAAAGTATTTATGCCTTCAGCCCCAACTTCGCTGGCGGATTCATATACAGAACCCGAATTGTATTCTTTTAAAATGAGCCTGAAATGAGCCGGGTTCATATCCATCAGCAATACAACGATACCATCCCGTTCTATACCCTCCTCGGTAAATTTTTCTGAAGTGCTGGCTCCAAATATGGCAATTCCTTCAGTATCCAGCACTGCAGAAATTGCTTCGATCTCTTCTACATCAGTCAGGAATACAAAAGCTATAGTTGGTTTGTATCCGTCAGCCATGCTTTGATCTAATGCAGTTTTAATTGCTGAAGTTGATTTTCCGTTAATTGATTTTGCTTTCATGTAAAGTTTTATTTTTCTTTCAATGCCACACAACAAGTAGTCAGGTTGTGCATTTCTAAATTTCCTCCGGTAGCCCTTCCTAATTCCCCATTAGAAAACATACCAGCCATCGGAACATTCCAAACATTTTTTACCCCTTCCAGTTCCTGCGACATCAATGGCCCCAATGATAGAATTCTGCCTGCACAACTGAATACAACGAGTGCATCTGCTTCGGGCATTTCAGTAGCTTTGAGATTTTCTACTCCCTTCACTACTTTTTCCATCACATCAAAATCTGGTGGCAAGGAAAAACGAACTTTTGAACCCTGCGGCACGGTACCACTTGTATAAAAAGAATGATCTGTCCAATCTACCTGTAATCCCGGCCGCATAATGGGATCTCCTTTTTCCCGCTGTAATTGAAGCGGAAAATAGGCAGCTATTTCAATAAGAAGGTTATTATTTTCAGGTGTTACATTTTCCATTCCGCCGTATTTGGCAGTGATGTCCAATACAGGAACATTATCTACCGTATACACATGATTGCCTTCACTTTTTGTTACAATTTTATCTGTCCCTACCGCCTTCCATCCACAGGTAGCAATACCTTTTATCTCAACTTTATCTTCATCAAATGCAATACATACCATGGCATTGCTGCTATCTTTTCCATTTGTAAAAACAAAAGTCCCTGCAAAAGAATAATCATCACCAGCGGCACCTCCATATGCATTTACCTGTTTGCCAGCAACATCTTCTATACCTCGCAGGATCTCTTCTCCATCTGCTGCAGAATGACTGGTGCCAATTAAAAAAGCAGGAATTGAAAATTTATCACTTGCTTTTTTAGCAATACGTTTTGCGACTTCCCTGTAATTTCTTTCGGGATATTCTTCAAAATATATTTGAAAATGATCCTTATTCATGTCCATTAAAAGAATTGCGGCTGAACCTTTTTCTGTTTCTTCATCAATAAATTCACCATTGGTGGTGCAGCCAAAAATGGTTATGCCTTTAGCATCCAACAATTCGCTGATTGCATTTCTATCCTGACTTTTTGAAATAAAACAGATGGCCAGGGTTGGCATAAAACTATCTGCCATACTTTGCTCCAATGCATTTTTAACTTCTTCTGTTGATCTTCCTTTGATTGATTTTGCTTTCATATATTTTTTATGCTTTGAATTTTTTATTTTTCTTTTAATACCACCAGGCAGCATGTATTATTGTGATAATCATATTTACCGGTTTTGCCTTCCTGTCCGGCAGACAGGGATTTTCCATATTCGCCATAGGAAAAAAAGCCTGCCATGGGTGCACCCCAAATATTTTGTACCTGCTCTATCTCCTCTTTCATTACAATCCCAAACGATAAATATCTGCTCACGCATGAAAACATGATCAGGGCATCGGCTTGCTGCTGTGCATCGTCCTTAATGCTTTTACATTCTGCAACGACTTTATCAATTGAATCAAAATCCGGTGGCAGTGAAAACTTGATTTTTGACCCCTGAGGCACTTTCCCGGAACAAATAAGTGAACGGTCTTCACTATTGGCAAACATGGCTGTACGTATCACAGGATCTACATTTTCACGTTCCACCTGCAATGGATAATACCAGGAGCTTAGAAATGTCACGATTTCCTTGTTGCCATCCGGCTTTATCTCAACGCCAAGGTAATTCATCAACATATCCAATGCAGGTGTATTGTCGATGGTATACACAATATTACCTTCGCTTTTAGTAACTGTTTTTGTAGTGCCTATAGCTTTCCAGCCACAAGTAGCTATACCTCTGACATCTATTTTATCTTCATCAATAATGAGTGCTACCAATGCGCAGTCATTGCTTTTTCCGTTGGTAAAAACAAAGCTGGATTCAAGTGCCATATCATCTCCTGCCTTGCCTCCAAAAATGGTTACTTCCCCATCTGCCTGTGAAGGATTTTTTCCAAAACCTTGTATAATGCCTTCAACAAATGGTTCGCCATCTAAGGCCACGCCACTGTTTGCTATAATAAATGCAGGCTGGGCAAAAGTTTCTTTTCCGGTAATGCCCAGTTTGATGGCGTCTGCCAAGGCGGTCTCCTGGCTTGTTTCAAGAAATTCCATTTTAAAAAATGCTGGATTCATGTTGAGCAACATCATGACAATGCTTCCTTCTTCAATTTCGCCATCAATAAATTCGCCTGCAGTGGTAGCACCAAATATCTGAATGCCTTTTTCGTCGAGTAATCTGGAAATTGCTTCTCTGTCCTGTTTAACAGATAGGAATACAATGGCTAAAGTTGGCTTGAATCCGTCGGCCATACATTCAGTTAATGCAGCACTGATTTCTTCTGTAGATTTTCCTTTTATTGATTTTGCTTTCATGATGCTGTTTTGCCGTTAAGCCGGAATGTATTTTCCGCAAATCGTCTTTTCATCTTCCCGCAATTTTTAATATTGATTTACTTACCAGGCTCAGGCATCAATCCCAGTTGTGTCATAAAATCCATATTATCGTAAAAATCCTGTTCCTCGGCAATTTTTCCATTCCGCATCAATACAATGGTGGAGCCATCC
>JBBKWV010000158.1:0-9599 GCA_037969135.1 Ferruginibacter sp. | reverse complement strand
GCCTTGACTTCTGAAAATGCAATTGGACGAATTAGATCGCCTTTGATTTGCAGATAAGAATCCAAAGAAACAACAGAAACCCTGCTATAATCCGGGTGAACATTTATGGAAGTTATATCTGCCTGGTAAACGCCATCTTTTGCCGGCTTTTCTTTTGTAAGGTCTATTTTTTCTGGAATGGCAAAATTTTCGGATGCTTCATTATAGGTTGTGAGAATAGTTTTCCCTGGCCCGTCACCAGTGATAAGCAGGTCGCTGTTTCCAAAATCAAATTCAAAATCTACCGGCAACAGATATTTTCCTGCAGGGAAATATACCGGACTTTTCAATCTCCGGCATTCCGTCAGCCATGCATACAGGTTGTTTTTTGAGATCAGGGTTCCATCATTTTTTATTCCATAAGTTGAAATGGGTAAAGGCTTTGATGAATTTCTTTTCATTACACTGCATGAACCCAGGAGAAAACAGCAAAAACAGAAAGTAAGGAGAAATTTAAATTTCATTTTTCAATGATGTTTGATTTCATACAGCGTAAACATACTAAGGAGTGAAAGATAAATACAAAATCAGGATTCTAGTTGCTTCAATTAAAAGTATGAATGGTTTTATCATATTCTGAAAGGGCATTAATATGAAAACTTGTTTACATTCCATTACAAAATACAATATTGGGAGTAGAGGAAGGGCATTTTCGGATCCCGAATTACACATTTTACATTTGTGACATTTGCAATTCTTTATTTACCGGTAGTTATTCTGCTATTGAGTGCAGACTTATTGAAATGTTCCCGGGAATTATTTTATTTCGCTGATGCAACAATCATTTTTTCCAATATTTTTAAGTCAACATCCTCCAGTTTATTGATATACAGACAACCTGTGCCGATCTTGTGTTTACCCAATTTTGTCATTGCTTCAGCATGTCGCTTCAGATCGATCAGGTGTAAGGATAAATTGGCTTTACGTGGAGAAAATCCTATTTTGAACCAATCTACTTCTCTGCCGGTTGCAGGGCTCTTATACCTTACATCCCCGAAACCAATCATGGAACTACCCCACATTTTCGGTTTTACTTTCATCGCTTTCTCCATCAATTTAAGTATAACGAAACTGTCTTTTCGTTTTTGCTCATCTGCAATACTGTTAATGAAATCTTCTACACTTAAAGAAGTTGGTTTGGTTTTAATTACTGCTAATTTTCCCATGTGATAATTCTATTAAATTAAGTTTACACTCAATGTTTGGGTTTTTGTGAAAGAAGGGAATTGAAAGTTGGTTCAACCCTGAACAATTGTCCGTTTGGAAATTTGTTGTTGAAGTTAAGAACTAAAGATGAAAATGTAAAGTCGGGTCAATCTGCTTCTGCAAGTTCTTTTAAAACTTTTAAAACCGGGTTCTCTTCGCCCTGCGGTTCCTCTTGAACTGCATTGGGTCTGTTGTCTTCCTGGATAATTTCAAGTTTTGTCTGTCCATTTTCTTTAGTCAAAACGTAACGCATAATAAAATAGTTTTCAGGCTTGTCATCCAGATCTGGTCTTGCTGCAAACAAACTGTATTTTATTAATTCGACTGGTTGAAATTCCAAAACCTTTCCCCATTGTTCAAAAACTTTACCTTCCCATTCTGTTCTGAATTTTATGTCGCTCCCAATTTCCCAGGTTGTCAATAAGTCGCTACCATATTGCCAGCGTTTTACATTCTCCGGTTTTGTAATTGTATCCCAAACTTTTTCAATAGGGGCGTTAATAATAATTTTTGAAATGTTAGTAGGCATATTATTTTTTGTTTGTCGTTAATTGTTTGAAGGATGACGTTTTACAATGATAGCCAACCTCTGATATTTGCAACAGTTGAAATATTTGTTGCTTTGCAGGCACTGTGCAAAATACTTATGTAAGTTTGGTTGATACAAACTAGCTTTCTATTGTCATGTAATCTAAATTGCCATTTTCGTCCGTATTGATAACAACTAAATAATCTGTTAGTTCCTTTCCGATAGTATAATCAAAGATGGCAAATTGTTCTTCGCTGTCCGGGTATAAACCAACACGGACTAAATGAAGCTTGTTTAGTAAAAGTCCGGGTTTGTCATTGCTTTTAGAATCAGAACCAATTAAGTTATCCAGATCATCCAGAGCCAGTTCGGCTAAATGATTTTCTACATAAATGCGTGCCGTTTCTCCATTTTTATTGTCAAAATCCTGCTTAATAAATTTTTTATTATTTAAGTCATGAATCCGGATGTTATTAATAAATCTTTTTACGATATCTAACCTTTTAATGTCGATTGATTTATTGTCAAAGTTTAAATCAATTTGAACCTGTGTATTATTGAAATCAAAATATACATCATAATACTCTTCCAGGGATTCTGGGTCAAGATTTTCAAAAATAGGTAAATTGATATTTGCCATATTCAGATTCTATTTAAAAAGTTACAATAGATGATTGCCACTGTCCCGCATTACCGGAAGTTTTTTTGGTTTATCATTATTGGCTTTGCTCAAAGTTTACCATCCATTCAATGCCATATTTGTCTCTGAACATACCAAAATAAGAACCCCAGGGACTGCCAGCAATAGGCATTTCAACTTTTCCACCTGCGGAAAGTCCATTAAATAATTGGTCTGCTTCTTCCTTGCTTTCTGCACTTATTGAAATTTTGCTTCTGTTTTCATTCTCGTTATGTTTTCCCATAAATGCTGGTGTATCACTTCCCATTAACACATTGTGATTGCCAATTGGCAAAGCAATATGCATAATTTTATTTGCTTCATTTTCAGCAACTGGACGCTCTGGACTTGAAATATCTTTGAAACGACTTATCATTGTAAACTCTCCACCAAAAACTGATTTGTAAAATGTAAATGCTTCTTCTGCATTTCCATTGAAGTGGATGTAAGGACTTATGTGTGCCATTTTATTATAGATTTAAAATTGTTTACTTATTTCAGTTTAAGTTTTTGGTTGTTCAGATGGGAACTTCGTTATGTCCATATAAAAAACCTCCCAAGTGTGTCCGTCAAAATCTTCAATTGTTCGCTGTTGCATAAATCCATAATCTCTCATTTCGTTGGGTTCAGTTCCACCTGCATTAAGCCCTTTTGTTAAAATGCTGTTTACTTCGTCTATGCTGTCAACAGATAAAGAAAAAAGTCCTGCTAAATTTGATTTTGTGTCTGCAATAGGTTTGGTTGCAAAGGTTGTAAACTTTTCGTGTGTCAAAAGCATTACAAAAATGCTTTCACTCCAAACCATACACTTTCCGGAATCGTCCGAAAATTGAGGATTGTTTGTAAAGCCTAATGCAGTATAAAAGTCCATTGACTTTTGCAGGTCTTTTACAGCTAAATTGATAAAAATTTGTTTTGCCATTTTATGTAAAATCTCTTGTCAGGTTATTGCAATTATTTTTTCAGTCAGTCGGTAATTGTCGTTGCACAATTACCGCAAACAGTTAAGTATGCGCAACTCTCATAAAAAATAACATCTCATATAATTGAAAATCATTTTTATAGATTTTTTTGTATAGAAATTGGGAGTTACGGCTATGAAAGTTATGAAAAATAATAATGTATTAAGAACTAATTTATTTTCTACCAAAAACTGAAATAGGGAGAGTTAAAGACTTTCTTAACGGGTTAAATTAGGTCTAAATAAAAAATAAAATGCAGTATAATGTTTAAATTCAATTATACTGCATTTTATTGTGGAGCTGCAGGGAATCGAACCCTGGTCCAAACATATTCGTCATAAGCTTTCTACATGTTTATTGTTGCATTGGTTGTCGGGAAAGGGCAGGGGCGACACAAACCAACCCGATCCTTAGAAGAATGATCTTGGATAACCGTCACTTCATTCGGTTACAGCATCCCGTTTTCTTTTTGAGTCGGCGGAGGAACCTGGCAACAGGAAAGCCCGTTCAACGGCCCTAATGACGGTCTAATTAATAATTAGGCAGCCATGGCATACTGAGTATTGCCATTTAAAAGTTTGAATATTCAGATTTAAGTGCTAATTATCCAACGCACTACATGCTTACACTTACAAAGAGCTATGCTGTCAAAACCGGTCAGCCCCGGATATTGATGCAAAAATACAATAAATGCTTTTAAGGATTTGATTTCCTTTGAAAGGTTTAACATTTTTAAATGCGTTGAATTGATCTTAAACGACAATAAATCGGTTTAAACCATACGAAACAATTTACTTTTGTCATTCAATTTTTAAATTTTCTGATGGATCCGGAATTAAGTTATCAAAACAGGCTGGAAGGTTTGCAATCTCAATTGAAAAAATTACAGCAAAAAAAATCTGTATTTGGATTATTGCGGTTTGGCACACTGGCTTTAGCCATTACGGTGTTTTATTTCTTGTGGTCACTTGGACTTATCTGGGTTTTCCTTGCAGCCGTTCTGCTGATCTTTATTTTTGTACAACTGGTTTATAAAGATCTTGGAAATAAAAACGCCATCAGGCACCTGGAACATTTAATAGCCATCAATGAGGATGAATTAAAAGCGGTGAAAGGCGCCTATTTTCAGTTTGCCAACGGTTCGGGTTACCTGCCAAAAGAACATCCGTATGCTGCGGATATTGATGTATTCGGACACGCATCCCTGTACCAGTTCATAAACAGAACCAGCTCGGAGTTGGGAGCAGCTCAACTGGCTGATTGGTTGTTAAACCCGGCAAATCCGGAGGAGATCATGGAAAGGCAGGTTGCCATCAATGAATTAAAAGTGAAAATGAACTGGCGGCAGAATATACAGGCTTTTGGAAGAGAAACTGCGGTTAAAAGATCCACATTCAACCGTCTGATGTCATGGGGGCAAGAGCCTACCATTTTTCTGCAGTTTCAACATTGGAAATGGCTGCGTTTCCTCTTGCCCGCAATAGTGATTTCTGTTGTTACAGGAGCAATCGCCGGCTGGTTGCCTATGAACATCATGTATTTATGCCTGCTGCTTTTTGCTGTGTTGGCTTACCAGATCAATAAAATAGTGTCTCCCTTGCACGACAAACTTTCCAGGATCGTTGATGAAATGGATTCCCTTTCCCTGAGTATTGCTGCCATTGAAAATGAAAAATTTCTTACTCCGCTTGCCATCAGGCTGCAACAAAAATATATCGCAGAAAACAACCGGGCATCTATAAAAACAAAAAAACTACAAAAGATCCTCGACAGGTTGGATATCCGTTACAATATTGTGATCTCGGCTCCATTGAATTTATTGTTGCTTTGGAACCTGCAACAGGCACTCGATCTGGAACGATGGAAAAAACAACATGCTGCCGAAATTGAAAACTGGTTTCATGCGTTGGCGACATTTGAAGCATTGAACAGTTTTGCAGTCATCCATTTCAATAACCCTGACTGGTGTTTCCCTACAATGCATAACGAGCATTTTTATATTGAAGCAGAAGAGCTTGGGCATCCCCTGATCAACAAAAATAAAAGGGAGAACAATTTCATTCAAATGGATAAGAAAGGGGAGCTGATGTTGGTAACGGGAAGTAATATGGCCGGAAAAAGTACTTACCTGCGCAGTGTGGGAATCAATGTGGTGCTGGCAATGGCAGGATCAACTGTTTGTGCAACCCGGTTCCGGTTATCGCCCGTTCAACTCATCAGCAGTATGCGTATCGCTGATAACCTGGAGGAAAGTACTTCTACTTTTTATGCCGAATTGAAAAAATTAAAAACAGTGATCGATCTGGTGAACAAGGGCGAAAAAGTCTTTATTCTGTTGGATGAAATATTGAGGGGCACCAATTCCCTCGACAGGCATACCGGATCTGAAGCCCTGATCAAACAACTGATCAAGCAAAATGCCGCTGGGATCATTGCCACACATGATCTGGCACTGGCTGAGATCAAAAGTGATTTCCCGGAAAATATACTCAATTATCATTTCGATGTACAGGTGAACGGGGAAGAATTGTTTTTCGATTACAAATTAAAACCTGGTGTTTGTACCAGCCTGAATGCTTCTATCCTGATGAAGAAGATCGGGATTGAACTATAAATGTTTGAAGTTTGAGGTTTGAGGTTCGAAGTTAATGCACATGCCTACTTGATGCCTGCAACCAACCTCGGACCTCGAACCTCGAACCTCGAACCTCAAACCTCAAACTTCAAACCTCAAACTTCAAACCTCAAACTTCAAACTTCAAACCTCAAACCTCAAACTTCCTATCTTTGCGCCCTTTATGAAATACGTTAACGAAATAAACAGGCGCAAGACCTTCGCCATTATATCTCACCCGGATGCGGGAAAGACCACCCTTACTGAAAAATTCCTTTTATTCGGAGGTGCCATTCAAACGGCAGGTGCGGTAAAAAGCAATAAGATCAAGAAGCATGCTACCAGTGATTTCATGGAAATTGAAAGACAAAGGGGCATCAGTGTGGCTACCAGTGTAATGACCTTTGAATATGACGGCCACCTGATCAACCTGCTGGATACTCCTGGTCACAAGGATTTTGCGGAAGACACTTACCGAACGCTGACAGCTGTGGATAGTGTGGTTTTAGTCATCGATAGCGTAAATGGGGTGGAAGCACAAACCCGCCGCCTGATGGAAGTAATCGCCATGCGCAATACGCCGGTGATCGTTTTTATCAATAAAATGGATCGCGACGGAAAGAACCGCTTTGATCTTTTAGAGGAAATTGAGAATGAACTCAAGATCCGGTTACACCCGATGACGGTGCCAATCAACAGTGGAAAGGAATTCAAAGGGGTTTATGATCTGCATAAAAAAAGCCTGGTTTTGTTTACAGCTGGCACGAAAGCCAATGATGATAATGTACTGAATATAACCGATTTAAATAGCGATATCTTAAATTCTAAAATAGGTGAAAAAGATGCAGCTACTTTGCGGGAAGATGTTGAATTGATCGATGGGGTTTATGGGGAATTGGATGAGGCTGATTACCTGGCCGGCAAAACGGCCCCGGTATTTTTCGGCAGTGCTGTAAACAATTTTGGCGTAAAAGAGATGCTCGATACATTCATTCGCATTGCGCCAACTCCCAGGCCAAGGCATACCACAACCAGGGATATAGAACCTTCAGAGGACAAATTCAGCGGCTTCATTTTTAAGATTCACGCCAACCTGGATCCAAAGCACCGCGACAGGATCGCATTCTTAAGAGTATGCAGTGGCAGGTTTGCCCGCAATACCTATTACCACCATGTTCGGATGGATAAAGACGTCCGGTTCAATAATCCATATAGTTTTTTGGCACGACAAAAAGATGTGATCGAAGAAGCTTACCCGGGCGATGTAGTGGGTTTGTTTGATACCGGTTCTTTTAAGATCGGAGATACATTGACGGAAGGGGAGAATTTTTTCTTCACCGGTATTCCGAGTTTTTCTCCTGAAATTTTTAAAGAGGTAATCAATAAAGATCCAATGAAAACCAAACAGTTGGAAAAGGGATTAATGCAATTGACTGATGAAGGCGTTGCCCAACTTTATACCCAGTTTGGTGGAAATAAAAAGATCATTGGTTGTGTTGGAGAGCTTCAGTTTGAAGTTATTCAATACCGGTTGATGCAGGAATATGGAGCTTCTGTACAAATGAACAGCCTGCCGTTTTACAAGGCTTGCTGGCTGACAAGTAAGGATCCCAAAAAACTGGAAGACTTTGTAAAATATAAGCAAGCCAATATTGCGGAAGATAAAGACAATCACCTGGTTTATCTTGCCCAAAGTGAATGGTTTTTAAAGACCGAAATGACCAATAATCCGGATATTGAATTTCACTTTACGAGTGAGATACATAAGTAATTTGAAATTTCCGGGTTTACTTTTTTATTATCTTAATAAAAGTACATTACCTTTTTTAACGAGGTCGCCGCAAGATGTTCTTGCACTGATAAAATACGAATATGCTCCTTCTTCGGCTGGAAGCCCTTTGTATTTACCATTCCAGCAAATATGTACATTGTTTGTTTCAAATACTTTTTCGCCCCAGCGGTTGTAAATAATGAAAATCACATTTGTTGCATCACCCCAGTGTTTGATCCCAAAACAATCATTGAGCATATCGCCATTCGGTGTGAATGAATTTGGAATGGTGTAAGCTTCAATCCCGCTTTTTACCAATACAGTAACGCTGTCTTTATTCTTGCAGCCGGCATTATCTGTACCAGTCACAATATATTGCGTATTGATAGCCGGTGTGGCAACCGGGTTAAAAATATTGCTGTTATTCAATGTAGATGCAGGTTGCCAGGAGTATTGAATGGCGCCACTGGAAGATAACCGGGCATTTTTAATTGCACAATCAATATCATTTGATCTGGATGCTTTTAAAACTGGCAACGGCCTAACGGTAACTAATACGGTAAAATTATTGCTATAATTACAAACTGTATCAGTAATGGTAACCGTGTAATTGGCAGAGACAGGAGGGGAGGCAACCGGATTGAAAATGTTGGTATTGCTTAAATATGTTGCGGGAGTCCATAAGTATTTTACCGCATTTCCATTATATCCATCCAGTTGAATACTGTCTTTTGAACAAAAGCTTTTACCCGGTGGCTGAATCAATGAATTGAGGTTATTCACTTTGATGGTTAGTGTATCCACAGCCCTGCATCCGTTGGCAGCAGTACCTGTAATGAAATAAGTTGTAGTCAGATTTCCTGTAAAAACAGGGTTTGCCGTGTTGGGGTTATTTAAAAATAGTGCCGGGCTCCAGATATACGTTAAGGCGCCAATGGCATATAGATTAATTGTCAGTGCACCACAAATGGTTGTATCAGGCCCTGCAGATACCAGCGGTAATGTCTTAAGAGTAATATTTATGGTATCAGATGCTGAACAGGCTCCATTGCTGCCTGTTACATAAAGAGTGGTGGAAGCAGTGTGGGTAAAATAAGGACTGGATATGGTTGAATCACTCACCTGTGTTCCCGGACTCCAATGATATGTATTTAGTCCCGTTGTTGTACTTAACAGTAAAATGCTGCCGGTACAAATGGATGTATCCTTCAGTGTTTGAACAACAGGCATTGCATCCAGCTTGATGATAACGGAATCAATGCCGCTGCAACCCGATGTATTTGTTACAGTGAGATAAAAAGTAGTAGTAGAATTGATCGTTGCTGTGGGATTAGCGATTGTATTGTTGTTAAGGTAAACAGCAGGTGACCAGGAAAAATTACCGGCTCCGGTTACATTCCCGTTTAACTGAACAGAAACGGGGCCGCCACAGAAAGAAGAATCCCTGCCTGCATTTACAGAGATCGTATTGCTTACAATATTTTTAGAAATGCTGTCGATGCAGCCATTGATATCAGTTACAATTAATTTCACTGTGAATGTTCCTGCTGTTAAATAAGTATGGGAAATATTTTGTGCATTGGCAGTTCCGCCATCTCCGAAATACCAGTTCCAGGAAGCAACCGGGTTTGTGTTGGTGTAACCGAAACCTTTGAAATCAAAACTAAGACAAGCAATACTGCTGTCTTTGATGCGTACTGAATCTATATTGGGTTTGAAAAGGGAATTATCAATGGGAATTATCAAATTAAAAACATTGAGGCCATTTGTGCCGGATGTTGCTCCCCATGCCGTATTAC
>JBBKWV010000157.1:0-3309 GCA_037969135.1 Ferruginibacter sp. | reverse complement strand
ATGAGCCGTATCATACGTATGGGCGTAGCCGCAGCGATGGAATGTTTAGAGGAAGCTGCAATAAAAGTTCCCGATGCCATTGTAACAGGTACGGCATACGGTTGCCTGGAAGATACCGGTTCGTTTCTTACAAAAATGGTAGAATATAAGGAAGAACTGCTCACCCCAACCGCATTTATACAATCCACACACAATACCATTGGCGGTCAGATCGGACTGATGTTGCAATGCAATAATTACAACAATGCTTTTGTTCACCGGGGATTTTCATTCGAAAGTGCCCTGCTCGACGGGATAATGTTGTTAAATGAAAATGATGCATCCAATGTATTGATTGGTGCCATTGATGAAATAACACATATCAGCCATACTATTTTAGGCAGGATGGGATTTTATAAACAGGAGTCTTTATCAAGCCTGGAATTATTCAAAACAAAATCAAAAGGAACCATTGCCGGTGAGGGAGCTGCTTTCTTTTTATTGTCGAAAGAAGCATCCGGGAAAGACTATGCAAAACTGGAAGGGATAAAGACTTTTTACAAACCGGCAGGTAAAATGGAGATCGAAAAAAATATTGTATCATTTCTGGATGAACAAAAAATCAAGTTGAATGATATTGATCTGATCATTACCGGAAAAAACGGAGATGCAGGTTCTGATGCTGTTTATGAACAACTTGCTCAAACGATATTCGTAAATAAGCGGACAATCCCTTTTAAAAATCTATGTGGGGAATATCCCACAGCATCTGCATTTGCATTGTGGATGGCTGCACATATCATTCGGACCGGCTCAGTGCCTGATGTCTTTGATTCAACAGGTTCAAAAGATGTGCAATGCAAAAGGATATTGGTCTATAATAATTACCAGGGAATCCATCATTCATTATTTTTAGTATCGGCATGCTGAATTTTAGAAATACAAATATATTTTTTATTATCCTGTTCATTATTTTGATCGGTATCCATGTAAATTACGGATTGCCTTTTTATATTTATCCTTTGGTATTTGTTGTTTATTCCCTCATTGTTTTTTATGGTTGTATTAATGTGAATGCCGGTTTCTTTATCAAGATCATTTGTTCCGCACCTACAGATAAAAAAGAGATCGCGATCAGCTTTGATGACGGTCCTGCAACAAATTATACTCCGGAAATTTTACAACTGTTGAAAAAGGAAAATGTAAAAGCCGGTTTTTTTTGTATTGGAAACCGCATTGCCGGAAATGAAAATATCCTCAAACAAATACAGGAACATGGTCATATAATCGGTAATCACAGTTATTCACACCATTTTTGGTTCGATATGTTTTCCAGCAAAAAAATGCTGGAGGATTTAAGATCAATGGATCGGGAAATGAAAAGAGTTATTGGCATTGAACCCAGGTTATTCAGACCGCCTTATGGTGTAACCAATCCCAATTTGAAAAAAGCAATTATTGCCGGAGGGTATACTCCCATTGGCTGGAGTGTAAGATCGATGGATACGGTTGCCAGAGATGAAAAAAAATTACTGCAAAAAATGAATCAGTCATTGAAACCCGGTGCTGTTTTTCTTTTTCATGATACCAGTAAAACAACATTGAATATATTGCCTGCATTTATTAAAGAAGTTAAAAATAAGGGCTACCAGATCATTCCGCTGGATAAATTGTTACATTTGAAATCTTATGCGTAAAATATTTTTAATATTATTTGTAATGGCAGCGGGGCTTTCTGTTAAAGCACAATACCCGGGCTTCACATCTGTTGCAGACCTTCCCGGATTTAAAATGGATTTTGCAGCAGCATCAAAAAGAACCAGTTCAATAAAGAGTGACTTTGTACAGGAGAAAAACCTGAGTATGCTTTCGGAGAAAATCACTTCCAAAGGAAAATTCTGGTTTAAAAAAGAAAGTCAGGTACGAATGGAGTACTCCCAACCTTTTCAATACCTCATGATCCTGAACAAAGACAGGGTTTATGTAAAAGATGGGCAAAAAGAAAATAAGATCTCTACAAAATCAAATAAATTATTTCAGCAGATCAATAAGATCATGATTGATTGTATGCAGGGAACTGCACTCAATAATCCGGATTTTAAAACAAGGGTTTTTGAAAATAAATCAACTTTCCTCGTAGAATTGATACCAGTAACGAAGGGGATGAAAGAATTATTTAAAACAATAAACGTGGTTGTTGACAAAAAAGATTTTTCTGTCGGTAGTATAGATATGCTGGAGCTTTCCGGTGATAATACATTGATACGTTTTTTAAATAAAGAACTGAATGCTTCATTACCCGATGCGTTATTTACTATTAAGTAGTTTACTGCTGCTTTTGATAAACTGTTCACCTGTACACAATCAGATGCAAACGGTAAATGCCGACATTGGCATTTTGCAAAAATTCAAACCTGTTTTTAATGTGGCTTTATACAATACTTCTGTTGATGTGGTTGGCAATCATTTGAGTGGTATACTGTTGATAAAAAAAATGCAAGACAGCAGTACAAGGATGGTTTTTTCAAATGAAATGGGATTTAAGTATTTTGATTTTGAATTCTCCGCTACCGGGGATTTCAAAGTTTATTCTATCATTAAGCAGATGAATAAAAGATCGGTTATCAAAACACTGAGAAAAGATTTTGAATTGGTCATGATGAGCGGGTTAGAAAAAGAAACAGCAACAATTAGAATAAATAACGGGCAGCTCTATTTTATTTTCCCGCAAAAAAAAGGATTTAATTATTATATTACCGACAGTTCTGCAACAGAACTTATCCGCATGGAAAGGGCATCAAACAAAAAAACAGTTGTAGAAGCCATTATGAAAAATTATACTAATGGCGTTCCTGATACTATTGGTATCTCACACAAATCATTTGAATTTAACATCGGATTAAAACGAATAGAAAGATAATGCTGCTGAATAATTTTTTTACGATCTGTGAACTTGAATCATCAGGCTTTGAAATAAAAGTGAGCCTGTTAATTGACAAGGGGCATAAAATATTTGACGGGCATTTCCCCGGGCAACCCGTTGTTCCGGGTGTTTGTATGATGCAGATGGTAAAAGAGATCATAGAACAGGTTATTCAGCAAAAACTGAATCTTGTAAAGGCAAATGAAATGAAATTTTTAGCGATCATTGATCCAGAAAAAAATAATTTGATTCAGGGTTCTCTGAGTTATGTTGAAAAAGAAGAAGGAGGGCTTGTTGTTACAGCAATTTTAAGTAAAGATGAAATAACCCATTTTAAATTTAAAGGGCAATTTGATTTTCAATAACAGGCTCAGGGTTTTTGTTCATATCTTTTTCCGGTGATTTTT
>JBBKWV010000156.1:0-11039 GCA_037969135.1 Ferruginibacter sp. | reverse complement strand
GGCTTGTTGTTACAGCAATTTTAAGTAAAGATGAAATAACCCATTTTAAATTTAAAGGGCAATTTGATTTTCAATAACAGGCTCAGGGTTTTTGTTCATATCTTTTTCCGGTGATTTTTCCGGCATCATCCAATTTATCAGGTTGAGAGCAGGGACTGCCATAAAAGTGGTAACCAAGGCCATCAGGACCATCATGGCAAAAATGGGTGCCGAGATTATTCCAAGGTCGTAACCAATATTCAATACAATGAGTTGCATGAGTCCGCGGGTGTTCATTAACACACCAATTGATAAACTGTTTTTCCAATTTTGACCTACCATTCTGGCTGCAATTGCACTGCCGCCAAATTTTCCGATAACAGCAACAAGCAATACCCATCCAAATGTCGTCCACATATGACCTTCATTTAATAAGCCTATTTGGGTTCTTAAACCAGAAATAACAAAGAACAGAGGAAGCAATAAAATGATACTCACGTCTTCAATTTTATCAATAACTATTTTTCTGAAATTAAAATTTGATGGCATGATTACTCCCGTCAGGAAAGCACCAAATAAAGCATGTATCCCAATCATGGATGAAATGTATGAAGAAATGATCAACATGATAAATAGAAAGGCAATAATGGAGGATCTCTTTTTTTCATTCCGGTTATATATTTTTTCAAGTTTAATAAGGAATGGATGTACCATTTTCAACATCACGAAAACATATAACAGAGCCAGCATGAATGTAAAAAGTACACTTAATGGCGAACCGGATTTTACCAAGGCAATTACCGCAGCCAATAAACACCAGGCCGTAAGATCATCAGCAGCAGCACAGGTCAATGTCATAGCACCAAGCTTTGTTTTAGTAAGCTTCTTCTCTTGAAGTATTCTTGCAAGTACCGGGAAAGCAGTAATGCTCATGGCGATTCCAATAAATAATGCAAAAGGTAAAAATGCGACGGTAGCAGGAGCATATTCTTTATATATAAAATAAGCAAGTCCCATACCCAGTGTGTAAGGAATGATAATGCTCGCGTGACTAATGATTACAGCATCGTATGCTTGTTTTCGTATAGCAGATAAATCCAACTCCATACCAATGATAAACATGAATAATAATAATCCTATCTGACTCATGAACTGTAGTGTGATCAATGAACCTGCCGGAAATAAAAATTGATTTACTTCGGGGAAAAACAAACCCAATATTGAGGGACCTAAAATAATTCCAGCAACGATCTCTCCAATTACTGCAGGCTGACCAATTTTTTTAAAAAGAAATCCCAAAAAACGGGCACAAGCAATTATAACAATGATTTGTAATAGTAAAATTGAAATTGGCTGAGAAAGATTGTGTATCAGAGAATCGATAAAAACCCGAAAATGGTTTTGAGGAATTACTTCAACATTTTGTTTAGATGGGTGAACAGCGAATGCAGGAATCTCAAGTTGATTGCCCAATTTAATGATCTGGTAAATTACTACTCCCAATCCAGCCATCATCGTGATATAAAATACCGTTCTCCATTTATGTTTCATTATTTACAGGGTATTTATTTCGGGTTGTTCAAAAAAGTCAAAAAATGCTATTCCAGAATAAAGTTATCCTGTTTTTTTTATTTTAAATGTATTATTAATTAAATGTGTAAATTATTTTTTAATAATGTAATGAGATACATTTGTAGCTGTTCTGAAATATCTTAGCATAACATTTAATTAACAACCTTATAAATTATGGTGAATCATGAAAAGAATTTGTTTTAGCAGCATCCTTATTTTATTTTATTCGTTTGTGAATGCACAATTTTTTCAATATGCAGAGGGCCCGGTATTTCCTTTAAATGATTCCGGGTTTGCAAAAATAATACAATTGAAAAATGGAAATACTATGTTTATGCATATAGATCTTAATAATGGAATAGATATCCATGTTTATGCATCAGAATATAAAAGAAAAACGGAAGAACATATTGAACCGGCCTTTGGAAAAATCAAGTCGGGTAAAATGGAAGGGGTATTTGAAATGAATGGGGATGCCGTAATTATGATCGCTGATCTGGAAGCAGAAGGGAATACCATAAAACTGTACAGGCTGATCGTTGATGGAACTACTGCAAAATTAAAAGAGGAAAAACTGGTTGCAACGGGTAAAAGATCTATTGCAAAAGCTGGGGTTAAAAATCAGGATGAATTACCACAATCTGAAATGCATGTAAGCAAGGATCCCCATAGTGAAAATTACACTGTGGCCATCATTAACCCTTTTGTTTCTGATTCAAGCAAAAGAATTGAAATGATCGTTTTTGGAAAAGACAATATGGAAATAAACCGGGCTTTTTATAAAGCATCCACTGAAAAATATAAATTCCTGAAATACCTGGATATGGCTGTGATCGGTTCTGATAAACAGGCAATGTTGTTATATGGGTATAATAATAAAACGGCAAATGAAGTTGAAGGAGAGCTGATATTGGCAGATTTGACAAAAGGGGCTATGTCGGTGGCTTTTAATGAATTGAATTTTTCCAATGATCTGCAGGTTGAAAGCGGTATTACCCGTTACAATCGGGAAACCAAAAAATTATTACTCCTGACAACTGCTAAAGTGAGGAGTGAATCAAAAAAGCTAAATGCGTATCTCGCCGTTTTGGATCCTTTCAGCCGCAAACTGATCACAAATATTGTTTTTGAACCGGGTGAAAAAGTAAAGAATAAATATGCAGAATTGTTTGGCAAGAAAACATCATATAGCGGGATGCCACAAAATTTAGTGATACATAATGATGGTTCATTCAGCATAATCGCCGAAGAGCATGAACAGATAAAAGTAAATGATACTTTAAGCAAAACCATGATGCGTAACTTAACTGTAGTAGAATATAATATGAATGCAGAGTATGTGAATAGTTATTTTATTCCAATGGATCAACAGATTTCCAATGCAATCTTGCCTTCTTTTTATCAATCCTACAGTTCAATAGTTGCACAGCAATTAAATAATGAAAGCAAGTTGAGATCACCGGTTTACATTAATGATGGCCATAATAGTTTTGTATTATTTAATGACGCAGATCAGAATAATCAATCGGCTAAAATGAAAGAACTGGATGCAGTTTTTTACAAGATTGGATCAAAAGAACTTACTCCGGCCCGCAATGCTATCTATGGAAAACCGGTGGAAAAGAAAGACCATAATCAGATCATGTTTACCGTTTCAGATTATGACAAAGCAAATAATATTTTTGTTACCTTAAAGTTTGAAAATGAAGGCGCTCACCCCGGTGTTAAACTGGTATGGTTGCAACCATAACTGAATCATTTTTTAGGTAGATTTACGGATTAAGTATCAGCCTTCCGTTTAGGTGGCTATGATTTACAGTACCTTTATTGCAACTATTAAGTATGAACGAATTTGATTCTATTATCATTGGATCTGGAGCAGGTGGATTATCCGCTGCCTTGTGTCTTGCAAGGGCTGGTCAGCGGGTAGCAGTAATTGAACAGCACTATGTTCCGGGAGGCTGGTGCCATAGTTTTTATATTGATGGTCACCGTTTCAGTCCGGGTGTACATTATATCGGCTTATTGGATAAAGGCCAGTCAACCAGTATGCTTTATGAAGGCCTGGGTGTTGCAAATGAGCTGGTCTTTTTCAGAATGAATCCGGATGCTTATGAGCATTGCTGGATAGGTGATCAAAAAATTCATATGCCTGCTGATCCGAATCGTTTGTATGAGTCGCTTGCAGAAAGATTTCCCAAAGAAAAAAAAGGCTTAAAAAAATATCTTGATCTGGTACGTAAAGTAAGCAGGGAACTGCACCTCATTCCAAAGATGAAAGGCTTTTGGGATAATGTTACCATCGCTTACCGGACAAGACATTTGGGTAAATACGGATTATTCAGTTTAAAACGTGTTGTGGGTTGGCATATCAAAGATCCTTTGTTACAGAAAGTGATCAACATACAATGTGGCGACCATGGCCTTCCGCCTTCAAAAGCAAGCTTTCCTTTGCATTGTGCTTTAATGGATCATTATTTTGCCGGAGGTTTTTATCCCATGGGTGGAGGTGCTGCCATCGTAAAAGCAATGACCAACGGGATAAAAAAATATGGCGGAGAAGTGAAAACCGGGGTAGGGGTTAAACAGATATTACTGGAACGTACAGCCGATAATAAAAAATGGAAAACAACCGGTGTGGAATTACAAAATGGCGAAAAGATATTTGCTAAAAATGTCATCTCCAATGCAGACCCATCAACAACATATGATCTTGCAGGAACAGATAACCTGAGTAAAAAATTGCAGGAAAAACTGGCTAAGACCCGTTACTCGGTTACTTCATTGATGTTTTTCCTGACGGTGGAAATGGATGTGCGAAAAGCCGGACTGGATTCTGGAAATATTTGGGTTATGCCCGACCGTGATTTGGATGATCTGCACGAAGATCTGAAAGAAGTTGATTTATTGTCAACTGATGAATTCACGGGCCTTTTTATCAGTTGTTCTTCATTGAAAGACCCTTCAAGTTTTAATGGCAGGCATCATACACTTGAAGTGGTTACATTTATTGATTATGATTCCTTTGTATCAAAATTGCCAGTGGGGGATAAATACCAGGAAGCGTACAATAAACTGAAAGAACGGCTGTGTAATAAATTAGTCAACAGCCTGGAAAAAGTAGTGCCGGGTATCCGGAATCATATTATTCAAATGGAATTGGGTACACCAATGACAAACGAATTTTATATCAACTCAACAAAAGGAAATGTTTACGGAACCGAGAAAGGTTTTTTTCAAACGGGCCCGTTCTCCTATACTGCAAATACAGAAATTGAAGGTTTATATATGTGTGGTGCAAGCATCATGTCGCATGGTGTGGCTGGTGCAAGCTATTCCGGGGTAAAAACAGCTGCCATGATTTTAAAATGTACTGAAGAGGACCTGATTAAACCGGATGGATCGCAGGAAGTGCGCATTTATGATGCAGAAGACAGTAGCCTATGGCCAGATTGGTTGATTGAAAAAATTGCCGTTAAAAAAAGAAGGGCTGAAATTAAGCCGGAATTGAAATCAGTATAAAACTATGCTGTAACCCTTTAAAAGTATTGTAGATCAGGATATTTTTATAATCTGTATTAGATCCTTTTCTTTTGATCATATGTTCAGGAATGGATTGTGATTGAAGAATCCTGCAACCTAACCAGACTGCAAGTGCTGATGCAGTTGGGAATTCACCCGACATATGTTTAAACCGGGCAACAGTTGTTTCCGGATCCATGATTGATTCACAGGATTGGTAATATTTTACAACGAGGTTATTTCCATTTTCCCCGGTTAATAACAGATCTACTTTTTCACCGGCGTCTAAATTTTTTAGAAGAAAGCCCTGTAATTTTTCTTTAATGAATTCTTCATTTTTAAATTGAAAGGTTTCAATTGCCCGTACTTTTGCAATAGCCGATTCACTAATATTGCTTACTAAAAACAGGGTTGCAGCTTCACCCGCAATACTACCCCGGCTGTCTGTTTGAAATAAATCTTTATTGGAAATGTTTTCTTTTTTATACCATCCCTGTTTGTCTTCAAAATTATAATGGTTAAAAGTCAGGTCGTCTACTCCACCCAACAGATAACAGGCAGCAGGATTCTCATGAAGCATCATATCAGCATCGATCATGGCATTTTCAAATGCCAGTCCGAGTTGAAGATGGGTGATATTATAACCGTGGTTATTCGTTAATAATGCTATTTGTGCAGCAACTGCGTTGGGAGTACTCTGAACAAAATTCATCGGAGTAAGCATGCCTTCATCATATTCAATGATCTGATTCAGAAATTTCCCGCATTCTTCTTTTCCAACATTGGTGGTTCCGATGATGATCCCATCGGGCTTTGGATTGTTTTGTAAAAGCGGCATTGCAGCACCCACACCCATTCTTACTGCCTTTCCCATCCTTCTTAATACTCCTGCCGGAATTTCTTCGTAAGTGGGTTCAATGGCGCACAATCTGTTATTAGAAAGTTCATGTATCATATCTAAATCAACTTCTCTGAAAGTTTGTTGAGCAGATATACAGGAAGTTTGGTGAATATAAAACATGCGATCAGGCTTTGGAAAATATCAGGGATGAACAATTTCCACCGAAACCAAATGAATTTGACATCACATGATTTAAAGCGGTTTTTTTATAAGATCCTATGGGTTGCAATCCAACTCCGGTGATGGGATTTTTAAAATGCAATGCAGGATATAATTCCTGCTCAGAAAGATTTAAAATACAAAACAATGCTTCAATAGCTCCTGCAGCGCCCAGTGTATGCCCGGTATTTGCTTTGGTTGATGAAAAGGGCGGGGCATCGCCAAACAAACGCTGAATGGCGATGCTTTCAACCAGGTCATTGTTTTCAGTTCCTGTTCCATGGGCATTGATATAATCGATCTGGCTTGTTTTCAAACCCGCAATTTCCAAAGCTTTTTTCATTGCTGTAAATGGTCCGGCTCCATCCTCCGATAAGGAAGATGCATGAAAAGCATCATTGGTATTGCTGTAACCACTCAGGGATGCAAATATTTTTTTGCCGGTAACATCCGATTCTTTTTCAAGCACTAAAAATGCTGCAGCTTCTCCCAGATTCAACCCTTTTCTGCCTTCATCAAAAGGACAACATAATTCATTTGATAAAATATGTAAAGCATTAAAGCCATTGATGGTAAATTTAGCCAGGCTATCCACACCGCCTACGATCGCCCTTTTTGCCCTGCCCGACCGGATAAGCCTTGCTCCATACATAATGGCATTGGCAGAGGAAGAACAGGCTGTATTGATGGTATTTGACGGGCCGTTGATGTTAAAGCGTTTCTGCAGATACATATTGGTAGAAGCATAATCATAAGATGCAAGGTATTCAGAACCGGGAGTATCTAATTTAGCATCGCTGTACATCTCATCTGTTTCACACATACCGCCAACCGTACTTGCTCCGATCAGTGCGGTATCTTCCGAAGAAATTTCTTTGTTGGATAAACCACTGCATGCGAGGGCTTCATTCATTGCATGCAATGCGAGTAAAGTGGTACGGGTCATACCCGGTTCAAAAGCATCCAGTTTTTCTTTTAATGCCCTGTTACTGATCTTGATCTCACCTACGGGTAGGGAACCCGAAAATTTTGAAGGAAACATTTCCAGACGGCTCATGCCACATTTGCCTTCGGTAAGGGATAAATGATTTTCAGCTACAGAATTTCCTATAGCACTGATCACACCTATTCCTGTTACTAAAATTCTTTCCGGCAATGTTGATTTTATTTTGTGCGGTTTTTTTCAATATAATCTGCCATAGTATTGATGTCAACCAACACTTTACGGCCTTCCTTGGGATCTTCTATCACAATGCCATATTCACGGTTTAACAATACGATCAACTCAATGGAGTCAATAGAATCCAATCCAAGTCCTTCGCCAAATAAGGGTTCATCGTCCTTTATATCATCAGGATTAACCGATACCAGATTCAGGAATTCCACTATTTGTTTTTTTAACTGTTGTTTTAATTGAGTTGTCTCCATGATAAATTTTTCAAATCAGATTTTTTCTTTTTAAACCGAATAATGCAATTAACTGAATTATTACAGTAATACCCAATAAAGGTAAAATTTTTACGAATATATCTTTCAGGGTTCCTCCTTCCAGGAACAAACCATAATAAGCTTCCAGGCACCAATGCAATGGCGATAGTTTAATGATCTGTTGAAAGGATTCGGGCATGGCAAAGCTGGGCACCAGTAAACCACCGATCGCTGCCAGCAGCACAATGGAAACAGCTCCGATACCATTTGCCTGCTCCTGTGTTTGGGCAAATACGCCAATACAGATGGCAAAACTTACGGCACACAATCCGGAGATAAAGGTTACCAGAAACAATCCAAACAGATCGGAGGGTAAATTCAATCTGGGTAACCCAAAAGAAGGGAAAAGCCAGATCCCGATTGCAAATATGATCGCCGCCTGTGCCATGGTAACAGCCAGATAGGTGATCTGTTTACTCATCAGGGAAAGCATATAGTTGGTAGGAAGTGTTTTAAGCCTTATAAAACTGCCGTTCAGTTTTTCTCTGACAATACTGCTGCCCAGAGAAATTACCACAAAGAACATGGCAAAGATCGTCCAGGCGGGAATGTTGTGTTGTGTTGCATTTGGAATTGTCCTGCTTCCATCTCTTGAAATGGGAATTTCATTGATGGCAACCTGGTTGTGTATGATCTCATTTTCAAGTGTGTCGGGGAGTTCAGATTCGTTCAGGGAATAATAGATACTGCTCAATACCTGTTTAGTCTGCACCATTTGTAAACTGCTCCGCAACGCTCCCTGTATGGATTGCCGGAAGGATTCCTGTAATACAGGGTGATACAATAAACTAATGGGTTGTAAACTATCTGCATTGGTAATAATGCTGTCTGTTTGCAATCCGAAATTATTCAATGCTTTGCCGGCGGTGGCTTTTGCCCGGGAAATTATTTTGGCACTAAAGTCTGCAGGTATGATCACCGCTATCAATGCATCTTTCTCATGCATCCTGCCGGAAATTTGTTTTTCCGTTGCATCCGGATTTGTTTTTTTTACTTCAAACATGCCCACTTTTTCAATTGCAGCAACCAGTTGTTTGCTTGCAGCTCCGGTATCTTTATTACACAGCAGAAGCTGTATTTTATTTTTATTAACCAGTTCAAAAGTGCTGTTTTGCGTTGCCGTTATTACAATGGCAAGAATGATGGGCATAGCAAACATGAATAAAAGACCCAACTTATCTCTCGTTAGTATCTGCAGATCTTTTATTATGGTTGCCCGAAGTTTAAACATCAGAATCCCTGAACATTTTACCGGTTAAATTAATGAACAAACCTTCCAGTCCTTCTTCGCGGTGATCCAAAAGTAACTGACTCAGTGAATCATGTACCAGGATCTTTCCGGCATCTATCAATGCTATTTTAGTACAAAGGTCTTCGGCTTCACTTAACTGGTGAGAAGTATAGATCAATGTTGTTCCGTTTGCATTCAATGTTTTCAGATAACCGATAATGGCCTGCCGGGTGTGAATATCCACACCAACAGTTGGTTCATCCAGAAATAAAATGCGGGGAGTATGTATCACGCCTATAGCAAGGTTTACCCTTCTCTTCATTCCACCGGAAAATTTTTGTACCGGTTTGTTACGTACATCCGTAAGGCCAAGCACTTCCAGAAGTTCTGTTGATTTATTTTTGATCTCCTGTTTATTCATTCCCGACCAGGCACCAAAGAAATTTAAATTTTCAACCGGACTTAATTCCTGATAAAAAGAAAAATCCTGAGGTACAAATCCAAATATCCTGTTGATTGATTTTCGGTCAGTGATAACATCCTGTCCAAAGAGTTTAATATTTCCTGTCCTGAAGTTGATGAGTCCGGTCATGCAGTTCATCAAAGTGGTTTTACCGGCACCGTTGGGGCCAAATAAACCAAAGCGTTCACCAGCGGCTACTTCCAGATTCAGGTTTTTGAAACAACCGGCAGCTTGCCCCGGATAAGTATATCCGAGGTTTTGAATACTCACGGCAATATTACTCATGCTTCCATTTTATTTTTGCCAGTGCCTGGAATGCTTTTTTTTCTATTTCGGATATTTGTAACAGGTAGTCACCCATTACATCATAATCTGCCTGGCTGCCAATCCGGCCTTTGTAAATCCCTGCGGCCTGTACAGCAGCATTGCGCCAAACATCACCCGCATGTGTAAATGATTTGGAAATTTCCAGTAATGCATCATTGGAATGAAATGCATGTGCCTGTTGTAAAAATGCCGCATAGATATACCGGAATCCACCACCACCGGTACCAATCTCTTCCTGCATGCGTACAAGTTGTGCCAGGTACAGGCCTGCAGTTTGCGGGCCTAACTTATCCTTCCATTTTTTTATTTTTTTTCCGGTATTGGCTATGCCGTCCACTCCGGTGATGCTTCCCGGAATACGGAGCATGTGGGTAATATTTCTTTTGATGCCGGCTTCAATGGCCCGGCCTATTTGTTTATCTGTAACGATGGTTTTTTCTTTGGCATAATATATCTGGCCACGGGGAGCCAATGCACCCTTTGCAAACCGGACCCTTTCCAGTTCATACGCAGATAAAGATGTAACTTCTTCCATCACCGGATCGCTGATCAGATATCTGTCATCCTGCCTGCCATAAACAATGATATTGTGTGCATTGAAATGAAAACGGTATTCTTTTGGAAAATAAGTAAGATAATAAACTCCCACCTGGCATCCAACTGGATGGCCCGCCTGCAAACACTCCTGCAAATATTTTTCTGCTGATTCTTTTGAATTGAATTTTTTTCTCACTACCGGAATATTCAGTGAGTTGCAGGTTCTTTTAAATATATAGCCCGGCATGGTACGGAATGCAATAGCGGGTCCTTTATTGATTTTCAAAAATGGCACATGTACAAAGAACAATCCTGATCCGATGCCAAAAGCAAGTGGTTCAGTTATTTTATCAACTCCAATGGTTCTTAATAAATTTGTGGTAACCCCATTTTCACAATGAGCTGCCTGCAAATGTTTAAATTCATGCATCTTTCACTTTCATTGTTTTTAATTCTTCCACACTTATATTAAATGCTTCGGCGTATTTCTGTAATTTTTTTTCTGATAATTTTTTGAATACAGCAGGTTTCAGATGTTGTTTGATCGTCCATTTCCAAAATCCGGTATAGGCAGAAACAATTCCAATATCCATCAGCCGAAGCTCTATAAAAAATAAGATCGGGCTGGCTTCATTATTCAATACTTTTTTCCGGGCTTCTTCGATCCTGTTCTCAATATCCTGCCAGGCAACATCCAAAGCGGTGGTTTTCACTTCCCAGCCAGTGCTCAGTTCGGTGCTGTAATTTCCGGTACTGTCAACGGCATACACCACTTCCTTGGTCAATTTATTCAGTGCACCGTCATCCTGCGGGATATCTTCTTTTTTCATTTTGTGATCGTTTAAAGATCCTGGTTTATG
>JBBKWV010000155.1:0-5418 GCA_037969135.1 Ferruginibacter sp. | reverse complement strand
TTTAATTTTATTTGAAGAATTGAAAAATTGAAAAATATTATTTTTTCATTGAATAGAATATAGGAAGATTAATTAACTTGTTCCTTATTCCAATTCCCATGATGGCGTTACACTAACAGATGTCATTCTCCTTCGGATCATTTCAATTTTTCTAATAACCGAATTACAATTTAATTTATGGGTACTAACAATGACAAAACTTTTCATCTGGGACTTTGTATGGCCGGATCCATTTCTGCCGGAGCTTATACTGCCGGTGTTATGGATTATTTGATCGAGGCACTTGAAAACTGGGAACAATCAAAAAAACACGACCAGTCAGTTCCGGGGCACCAGGTAGTGATCGATCTTTTATGTGGTTCTTCCGGCGGCGGTATGACCGGAGCCATGACCCTTTTTACACTCATGGATAAAATGGATCATGCTAAACTGGATGCGGATGGAAAAACGTATACAAGACCTGCAAACAATATTCTTTGGGACTGCTGGGTTGAACTTTCAGGCTCCGATGATATATTCAAAGATCTATTAAGCAATACGGATCTCGATGACCAGGAAGTACGTTCTGTACTTAATGCCAGCTTTATAGATTTGGTTGCAGACAAATTATATGCATACATCAATAATATGCCGGCAGAAAATAAACTGCCACCCTTTGCCGGTATAGCCCCCGAAATGTTCATGACTTTATTTAATGTTACCGGCATTAACTATGAATTACACAGTAAGGCATCAAGCAGCAGCAGTTCGGGAAAACAATTCGTATCTGATCACCGCGATATTGCACATTTCCGCTGGACGGAAAACAAATATGATAACGATGGCAGGATACCCCTGCATTTAAAAAATCTTGAATTTCTGCCCCAGGTTATTGATGCCGCAAAAGCCACGGGGGCTTTTCCCATTGGATTAAAGGCCAGGAAACTTACCCGCAAAGCAAAATTTATCTGGGACAATCCATTCTTTAACCGGGGTAAACAATTTGGTCAGACCAATTTATTTCTCGGAAAAACGGTTGTGAACCCCGATGATGATTACACAAGTATCAATGCCGATGGAGGAACAGCAAACAATGAACCTGTAGAACTTGCCCGTGATATATTATTGAATATGCGTTACCGTAAGTATCAGGATGCCCCTTTACAAAAATCCCCTGATGCGATGGACGATAAGGAAAAATCAGAAGCAAAAAATAAATTCCTGAAAGACACCTCAATATTACTCATCGATCCGTTCCCTTCTGCTAATAACAGTATTCATATCCCCGACGCAAAAAGTGACCTGCTGATAAAATATGGATTTTCACTTCTCAATGCCATGAGTTCTCAATTGATATTTGATGCCAAAGAAGCACTGGATGCCTACAAAAAAGAAAATTATGGCCTGCATATCGTTTCACCATCCAAACAGGGCAAACATCCTTCCATTGCAATTGCCTGTGGCTCTTTGAATGGATTCGGTGGTTTTCTTTCAAAGGATTTCAGGGTGCATGATTTTTTTCTTGGCCGTCATAATTGCCAGAGTTTTATCCGGAAATATTTTGTTGTAAACATGAATGAACAGGATTTAGAAAATAAAGAATATGTTCAATCAGTCATTGACAGCTATCAGGAAAATCCGGAAGCCAGAAAACGATTTGCCTTCATTGATAAAGATAAAAATGAATGGGTACCTGTGATCCCGGATACCAGTTTAACAGAACCACTCAAAGAAATCATCAATAAAGACAACAAAATTGAAATTATTGCAGAAAATAAATTACCGGAATATAACCTGGAAAATAGGCCTGCAAATTTTATCAAAAATTATGAAACTGCAATTGCCAACCGGTATATGGGTTTACTGACAAGCCTCTTAAAAACAAATTATGTACTTGGACTTGCCCTCAAAGCCGGAGCCTGGTTTACCCGTAAAAAAGTAGCCAATGCAGTTATCAAACATATCAATGCAGATTTGAAAAAGCGTGAATTGATTTAATAGATCTTGTACAAGTTTCTTAAAAACTGTTTAACCATATCAAGATATGCAGGTGTGTTGATAAAATGCTTATTGGATTCAATTTAATTTTACTTTAACTTTATTACAACTACTTAATTTGATTTTTTGTTTTTATTGATCATTTATTAAACTGATTAATGAATTCGTATTATTTACCGGTTCTTCCCTTAACTAAAAAAAATATTATGAGAAAATCAACTTTTCTAAAAATGCTATTTACAGCATTTACTCCCCTGCTCTTTACAACTGTTATCAAAGCACAGGTCACCACAGCAGCATTAACTGGTGAAGTAAGAAATGATAAATCAGCAGTAATATCTGGCGCTTCAGTTACCATTGAATTTCCGGATGCAGGTATTAAGCAAACAATTGTAACCCGTTCTGATGGACGATTTACTATGCCTAATCTGCGTGTTGGAGGTCCTTACAGAGTCACAGTGTCCTTTGTAGGATACAAATCTGCCATAACAGAAAACATCATGCTCAATCTCGGTTTGAACAATACCCTTTACTTTAGTCTGATTCAAACGGGTAAGGATTTGGAAAATGTTGTGATAAAAACCAGTTCGAAGCTGATCGATGACAGTAAAACCGGCGCATCAACCAATATAAATAACCGCATGCTCAGGTCGCTTCCAACCATTTCCCGATCTGCAGATGATTATTTAAGGCTTACACCTTCGGCTTCATCTACTTACAACGGAATTTCCTTTGCAGGCAGAAACGGGCAATACAATAATTTTTCTTTGGACGGTGCTGTATTTAATAACCCCTTCGGATTGGATGCTCCAACTCCGGGTGGACAAACAGGCGCCCAACCCATTTCACTGGATGCGATTGACCAGATACAGGTAAACATAGCTCCCTATGATGTTACCCAGGCCGGGTTTACCGGAGCGGGAGTAAATACCGTTACCAAATCGGGTACCAATCAATTGAAAGGTACGGTTTACGGATTTTTCAGAAATGATGCTTTTACCGGGAAAAAAATTGATAAAGTAACACAACGCATTTCTAATCTCAGCCAGCTACAGGCTGGTTTTGCTGTTGGAGGCGCCTTTATTAAAAATAAACTCTACTATTTTGTCAGTTTTGAAACAGAGCAAAGAAGTGATGCAGCCAGCAGTTATGTGGCCAGCAATGCTTCCAATGCAGGCAATGCAAACAGTTCCAGGGTACTGGAATCGGATTTAATTGCAGTAAGGTCTATATTAAAAACCCGGTTTGGATATGATGCGGGTGAATACCAGGGCTTTAATCTGAAACAAACGAATTACAAATGGTTGTATAAAATGGATTGGAATATTAATTCCGCTCATAAACTATCGTTTACGTATAATGGATTGGATGCAAAAAAAGATAAGCCGGCTCATCCGAGTGCCATTGGCCGAAGAGGGCCTGATTATGCTACTTTGCAGTTCCAGAATACAGGATATGAAATCGTGAATAAATTGCATTCATTCAGTACAGAATTGAAATCGAACTTCAGCGGAAAATATGCCAACAAACTCAGGTTGGTATATACCAGTTTCAGGGATAACAGAAATCCTTTCTCCGCTCCTTTTCCATCAGTTAATATTACAAAATTCGGCACCCGGTATATCATTGCCGGCACAGAACCTTTTTCCATTCACAATGTACTCAACCAGGATGCAATACAGGCAACCAACGACTTTAATATTTATATCAAGAACCACACATTTACCGTTGGTGCTTCTTATGAGTCATTTAAATTCGGAAATTCATTTAACCTTACTGGTTATGGACCAACCTTATTCAGCGATATAGACATTCAAACATTTAAAGATTCTGTGCCCGTTGGGGGAAATGTGGTTTTCGGTGCTTACCCGCTTGATGTGGATGTAAACTATGCACGTAACAGGGCCAAAGCAGATGAATGGACCTGGTACTTTATTACAGTTGCACAGGTATCCGGTTACCTGCAGGATGAATGGCAGCTTTGTAAAAAATTAAAAGTTACCCTGGGATTACGGATCGATAAGCCTCTGTATAATAATGCCCGTTTCAGAAGTGCTGATATCAATCCCGACGGCACTTTTGCAGGAACCTATACAGAAGGAAGCCCTACACTGCAAAATAATGATAACCTGATACAATTTGATGCCGATGGAAACCCGATAACCAATGGTGCCGGACAGGCACTCGATAATGGTAAATTACCCAGTGGCAACCCGCTTTTCTCACCCCGTTTAGGGTTCAACTGGGATGTTGCCGGAAACAGATCCGTACAGATCAGGGGTGGTTCAGGTTTATTCACCGGACGTTTTCCTTTTGTATGGATCGGAAATCAGATCGGAAATCCATTCAGTGGATTCTTAAATGCAACTGCCAGAAATTTCAAATGGCCACAAGTCTGGAGATCTAATCTGGGTACTGATTTCAGAATACCGGCCGGAACCGTTTTTTCTGTTGATCTTTCTTTTACCAAAGACGTAAACGCTATGCTTGTTCGTAATTACAATCTAGGAACTCCTACCGGTACTTTAAATTCGGGTATTGGTGATAACAGAAAAATTTACAACAACTCAGACAAAGGAAATAGCAATACTTATGTGTTCACCAATTCAAAAAAAGGTTACCAATTCAATGGGAGCCTGCAGGCACAACATAATTTCAAAAAAGGCTTGTACCTGATGGCAGGATATAATTATCTGAAGGCTGAAGACGTGAGCTCTATTTCAGCGGAAATATCCAGCGATGCATTCGACAGGAATCCCATTTTAAATAACGCTAACCAACCCGGTTTAAGCCCCTCTTTATACGGAAATACACATCGTTTTATTTTAGCTGCTTCAAAGAAATTTGAATATGGTAAAGACAAAAGAATGGCAACCACTGTTTCCATTTTTGGCAACTGGACATCCGGAAACCGTTATGCCTATGTTTATGGCGGAGATATTAATAATGACGGTACAAGCTCCAATGACCTGATGTATGTACCAACCATTCAGGAAATCAATACGATGAATTTCGCTCCATTGATCGATGTGAATGGCAATCTTCAGGATGCATTGGCACAACGTGTTGCTTTTAGAGATTATATTTTACAGGATCCTTATCTTAAAAACAAACGTGGAAATTATACAGAAAAATATGGCGCAGTAAATCCCTGGTTTAATCAGGTTGATCTGAGAATTTTACAGGACCTGAAAGTGAAAGTTGGGCAATCATGGAATACGGTTCAATTAAGTATTGATGTTCAGAATCTGGGCAACATGATCAACAGCGAATGGGGTATTCGTAAGCTTGCTACAACTACAGGTCTTGCTCAACCATTATCTGTAAGCCTGGCCGGTAATGTACCTACCTATCAGTTCGATCCATCACAAAAGAAAACTTTTATTTCCAGCCCGGAAATTATCTCTCGCTGGCAATTACAATTAGGAATTCGTTATATAT
>JBBKWV010000154.1:0-2517 GCA_037969135.1 Ferruginibacter sp. | reverse complement strand
ATCCTGGGGATCAAGTCCTTTTATTAATGATTTGTCTTGCGTAGCCACACCAACCGGGCATTTATTGGTATTACATTGCAATGCCTGTATACAACCCAGGGCCAACATCATTCCACGGGCACTGTTGCAAACATCAGCTCCTAAAGCCATTGCCCTAACCATATGAAAACCGGTAAATATTTTACCCGCAGCAATCAGCGTTATATCTTTTTTTAAATCAAAGCCGGTGAGTGTATCAAAAGCAAAAGCAAGCCCGTCTCTTAACGGCATTCCTAAAGAATTTGAGAACTCTATCGGAGCTGCACCTGTGCCTCCTTCGCCCCCATCAATGGTAATAAAATCTGGTTTTATACCTGTTGCTATCATGGCTTTGCAGATATCAACAAATTCAATCTTTTTACCGATGCATAATTTAAATCCAACAGGCTTGCTTCCTGATTGTTCTCTTAGCAACTGAATAAACTGCATCAGTTCAAGGGAATTGGAAAATGCAGAATGAGAAGTTGGCGAATTAACAACCGTATGCGCTGTAACACCTCTTATAGTGGCAATCTCTGCTGTGTTTTTAATTGCAGGTAAAATACCTCCATGCCCCGGTTTGGCTCCCTGAGATATTTTAAGCTCAATCATTTTAACACTCGCCAGCGCTGCATTGACTTTGTATTTTTCCACATCAAAATTTCCTGCATCATTTCTACATCCAAAATATCCTGTTCCAATTTGCCAGATTAAATCACCTCCATTTTCTAAATGATGCGGACTGATCCCTCCTTCTCCTGTATTATGTGCAAAGCCTCCCAATTTTGCACCTTTGTTTAAAGCTAAAACAGCATTTTTACTTAAAGAACCGTAACTCATTGCAGAAATGTTCAGTAAACTTGCTTTGTAAGGTTTCCTGCATTCAACACCTCCAATAATTACCCTATGCTCTTTTTCCTCATGTGCCGCTGTTGTAGTGTAAATGGAATGATCCATCCATTCATATCCAGCTCTATATACATCCACTTGTGTTCCAAATGGTGCAGTATCATTGACCTTTTTTGCACGCTGGTAAACAATGCTGCGAAATATCCGGTTGATTGGTCTTCCTTCTGTATCTGTTTCCACAAAGTATTGCATAATCTCCGGCCTGATTTTTTCGAGCAGATAACGTAAATTTCCAATTACTGGATAATTTCTCCTGATTGCATGTTTTTTCTGCAACAAATCGGCATAACCCATAATAACCAATGGTGCAACCAACAGAAACAACCACAGTATGCCAGGCCATATTTGTGAAAGCGTGATGATGATACCAGGTATTAAAACAGATAACAGAATAAATAGATTTTTTGCTTTCATTATTTTGCTTGATTTAATTTTTTATTTGCATCAGCCCCTCACAATTTGCATATACAACGTAAATACCTGCTTTGTGTATTATTCTAATTATAAAGAAAGGGCGTTCTTTTGCGAAGAACTTTGGTCAGGTCAATCAAAAATGGATAACCCAATACTGCTTATACAGACAGATACCCAAAGGTTTCCTAACAGAAACAGGAACAAATTATTTAACCCAAAAAGTGTAGACAGTAGCGATTGCGGTGTTGTCAGGATCCTTGTTCCTTCAGCGCCTTATCAATTTTTTCTTTGGCAGTAGAAGACAGGTTTTCTTCAGCCCGTATTTGCTTGCTTTCTTTGCCTATTTGAGATGTTTGATTTTCAAATTTTTTGCAAAATGAGCACATGGAAGTATGCATTGCCAGTTTAATGCTTTCCATAAAAGACAGCGCCCCTTCCTCCTTTTTTGCAGTAAGAAAAGTAGCTTCTTTACAATTTACCATAAAGTACTTCATCATGATTTTTTTCATACCCCTCAATTTATATCCAATGTTCTTCCACACAGTTACGCATTTGAAGCCTGGCACGGTGAATCAGTACCCAATAGTTAGACGAACTAATATTTAAAACCTTACAAATTTCATCGGACTTTATATCTTCCAGGTATTTAAGGGTGAATACCTGCTGTTGCAATTCCTTGAGGTAGTCCTTGCACAAGTTTATAATTTTTTGGATCTCTTTCCTTTCCGTCGGATTATCAGCAGCTTTCCAATCATGTGGCAACCTGTTTTCTGCCCAGCTGCCTTCATCATTAAACCAGTCATTGTTGCCTCCCTGTAAATCGGGTATTGCTATTACTGAGCGAACAGATGCTTTTTTTCGATAATAATCAATTATTTTATTTTTCAAAATAGTAAAAAGCCAGTTCTTTTCCGAAGCCTCTCCCTTAAAACCTGCCAGGCCCTTCAAACCTGATAAAAAGGTTTCCTGAACTAAATCTTCAGCAACCACTGTATCATTTACTCTTGGTAGGGTATATTGATACAATAAATCTCCGTATAAGGGCAACCAATTTTGAGGGTCAGCTTTAATCACCTGTTTATGTATCATAAAATGTAGTTGTTACGGAAGTATATATTACAAATGTATTTAAATGCCGGGCTTAAAATAACAATAAGATATCTGACAGCTTTTTGT
>JBBKWV010000153.1:0-3414 GCA_037969135.1 Ferruginibacter sp. | reverse complement strand
ATTATTTTTTATTAAATAATAAACTGATTTTCACTTTATTAATATTTTTTCATTTTTATTTTTTAACAATATTTTAATTATGGCTTAATAATTGTACTGTGTTTGTTCTCTTGTAAGATCCAAATAAATGTCTTATTTAAAACCAATCTTCACAAGGGCCATTATATCAAAAAACAGATTTTTTATTTACATAGACCCTAAACCTATGTAAAAATTGCACAACGTTTAACCAAAGCATTCTCCCTAAGTCTGCTGTTCAGTTAAGTGATTTTTAAAATAAAGAATTGAAACAAAATCGTAAAACGATTAAAGAAAGTATTAGCACGCAGTAGTTTTACACTTACACAGATTGATGTTTGAATCGCATCAGGTCAGACCCCTACTTACTTATTGCAATTTTATTTGTATTGAATTGCTGAAAAAATAAATTCAGAATTTAACAGACTTATATGTATCAATAAAAAATTGATATAAATAGTAGAATTAAAAAATGTGAAAAACCAATAAAAAGTTACTCGCCAAAAGCGGGGAATAAAAAAACTAACCAACAAACTGAAATCCAATGAAACCACTTTTAATCCTATTATCGCTATGCATTAGCGGTATTGCAAATGCTACTAACTACTATTTTTCAAATAGTATTGGCGATGATTCCCGCACATCATTGCAAGCACAAAATCCTGCAACTCCCTGGAAGTCGTTGACAAAACTGAATACATTCTTCAGTACACTTGTTGCCGGCGATTCAGTTCTTTTTAAAAAGGGAGATACATTTTATGGCAGCATCACAGTTACTAAAAGCGGAACCAATGCCAGTAATATTAGTTTTGGTGCTTTTGGAACCGGCGTAAAACCAATTATTTCGGGGTTTACAACTGTTGATACCTGGACCGACCTTGGTGGTAATATTTGGGAAAGCAGCAATACAGTCTCTACGCTTTCTACCTGTAATATTATTTCGATCGCGGGAAAGAATTTTGCCATGGGCAGACAACCAAAAACCGGTTACTGGACAATAGGAAGTACAAATGGTAATTCTATTACCGATGCATCAAAATTAAATGCAGCCACTACTAACTGGACCGGTGCCCAGGTTGTACTCAGAAAATATCGCTGGATCCTGGAAAAATTCACGATCGCATCTGCAAGTGCTTCTACCATTAATTTTTCAAATAGCGGTGATGCGATTCAAACCGGCTGGGGATATTTTATACAAAACGATGTAAGAGCTTGTACCCAACAAAACGACTGGGCATATAATTCAACAACAAGAAAACTGGCTATTTATTCCAGCTCCAATCCGGGAAATATTGATGTGCCAACTATTGATCAGGGAATAACCCTTAACAGCAAAGATTATATTTCAATAAATAACCTTGATTTTCGGGGATTTAATACAACAGGTATCAATACCACTTCCCGTACCGGAATCAAGATCCAGAATTGTGATTTTTCATTTATCGGGGTAAATGCAATTTATGGTTATCCAAATTCTTCCGGACTGAAAGTTGTAAACAATACTTTCAAAGAAATAAACAGCCGGGCGATCCACGGAGGATCTTCAAGCAATGCATTTTTTTCCGGCAATACATTATTGAATATCGGACATTATGCCGGTATGGGATCTAATGGTGATGATAGTTATACCGGAATCATTTCAAATGGTGATAATGCGGAAGTTTCTTATAACAGCATTACCAATGTTGGTTATTGCGGAATCCGTTGGGATGGAAACGCTGCAGTGATCAAAAATAATTTTGTGAATACAACCAACTATATTAAAGATGACGGAGGCGGGATTTATTGCTATCCAAATCAAAATGGCCCGGGCCCGCAATCGTTTACACAAAGGACCGTACGGGACAATATTGTAATAAATTCTATAGGTGCAATTGAAGGAGGAACACCATCTTCAAATGCCAGTGAGGCAATGGGAATATATAATGACGGCACATCACCCAATGTAGATTATATTAATAATACCATAGCCAATGCACGCTTAGGTCTGTTTCTGAACGGAGCCCACGAATCTACTATTAGCGGAAATACGATCTATAATTGTTCAAGGGGACTTTATATATTAAATTATCAGCCTTCAACCGGTATTGCTAATCTGACGGTAAATAATAATATTTTAGCTTCAAAAGATGTCGGTCAATATTCAGCATATTTTGAACCGAGTGGTACAAATATGCCTTCGAGCTTCAGCGCCAATAATAATGTGTATGCACGACCACTTGATGATACCAGAACAATCTGGCAGGATGTTAATGGAACGAATGTTTATCGTACACTTGCTGAGTGGAAAACAGCTTCGGGTCAGGATGTGAATTCGCAAAAATCTCCAATGGCTGTAACAACAGCATATGACCTTAGATTTGTTTATAATGAAACAGCTGTAAGTAAAACAATTAGTCTGGGAGCCAATTACCTGGATCTTAAAAATATTGCTTACCCCGGAACCATTACATTAGCACCATATTCCTCTGCAGTTCTTATTAAGAATGATGCAACCAATGTTTTGCCGGTTGCTGATGCGGGTATCGACCAGGTAATATCATTGCCTACTACCGTAATACTTCCCGGGACAGGTATTGATCATGACGGATTTATTTCTGCATACAGCTGGACAAAGATATCCGGACCAGTTAATGGTGTTATTACGGGTGGGGCTACAAATACCGCTTCAGTAACTGGTATGATTGCCGGAATTTATAAGTTTGAATTAAGGGTAACCGATAACAGAGGAGGTGTGGGCAGAGATACCATATTGGTAAACTTTGGATCGATCGTTGTTCCAGTTATACTTGTAGATTTTTCAGCGGCTGCAAAATCAAATAAAACAACATTGCTGCAATGGAAAACCACTTCAGAAATTAACAGTGATTATTTTAAAGTGGAAAAGAGCGCCGATGGCCGCAACTTTATCCAGATGGGGATTGTGAATGCATATGGTAATTCCAGTACTGTGAAAAATTACCAGATGACAGATTATTTCCCGGAAGATGGCATGAATTATTATCGGTTGAAAATGGTTGATAAAGACGGCCAATATCAATACAGTAATATCGTAAATGTTAATTTTAAAAATGTAAATACAGCTTCTGTTGAAATTATGTCAACCGGATTGTATCAGAATCATATCGACATTAAGATCAGCAGCAGTAAGGAGCAAACAGCCAGTTTTGCCATTTACGATGCTTCGGGTAGAATGTTATTCAATTCAGATATAATATTACAAAAAGGGGTGAACGCAGTTTATAAGAACATGATGTTGCCCAATGCGGTATATTATTTCAAAATTGTTACTTCCGAAGAGATGCTCTCGGTACCAATGGCAAAAAGAAATTAAGAAATTAAACCATAAAAAAAGATGGCCCGGAATTCCGGGCCATCTTTTTTTATGGTTTAATT
>JBBKWV010000152.1:0-4439 GCA_037969135.1 Ferruginibacter sp. | reverse complement strand
AAACTCTTCAATGATATCTTCAATTTTTAGAGCGAGGTGTTTCATCACTTCAATCCTGGACGGCTTAAGTTTGGGTTCATTCATATTATAATTCCTTTCACTATTAATTTTTCTGTTGTATATAATATACGAAATTAATGATTCATTTTTGGATATCATTTTCTGAGTTGAAATCAATTACAACGATGATAAGGGGAAAAGCAGTCTGAATGCAGTATCCGGAAAGGAAAATCAGTTCCCGGGTATCTGTTTTTTGAGAAAATTCAAACTTTTCCTGAACTTAATGATTGTTAAGTATTAAGTTTTGAGAAACTCTTAATTGCTTTCCGGGCATGACCGTCAGTTTTATTACAGGTTGGATGGTAACGGGGATATTAAGCAAACATTCTTCACCGTTAGTTGGGTTAATGACAATTTCACTTTCTGGAAAAAAGGCTGGTGCAGTGATGTTATTATTGGTTCTTTTGCCTTGAGTTAAAACTAATCCGGCTTGCCCGAATCCTGTTTATATTCTTCAATTACATATGCTATTTCATTCTTTCAATAATATATTGATATCTTCGGTCACCCTTTCAATATCCGGCTTTTGGGTAGCATTGTAAATGCCTCTTATCCGGCTTTTTTTATCAATGAGTAACATTGATTCAGTATGTAGAAATTCGTCTGAAGTTTTTTGTAATCCGAGTCCTTTTTCTGCAAAGAAGGAAGTCCTGGCAAGTTGATAGATCTTTTCTTTGTCTCCGGTAAGTAAATACCATTTTGCAGGGTTGATATCTTTTGCCTCGGCATAATCTTTTAGCCGATGTACAGAGTCAACCCAAGGCATTACCGAAAAAGAAACCAATTTAATTTGTTTATTACTGGCAAAACTGTCCTGTAGATTGATTAAGTTATTGGTCATTTTAGGACAGATACCGCCACAACTTGTAAAAAAGAAATTAGCCACATATATAAATCCATCGAGTGAGTCTTTGGTAATGGTATGCCCCAATTGATTTTGTAGTGCAAATTTGTCGATGGTATGTATATGCATGTAGTTACTATCACTTTTATTTATCCACTGGGCATCAAAATCGGCGGTATTGTAAAAAGGCAATGTTTCCTTTTCCATTGCTTTATTGGATTGCCTGCACGATAACACAGCGAGCGCCAACAAAGCGATCACAAATATTTTATTTTTGCATAACCGACATGCAATCATATCTGCCAATAACTCCATATAATTTTCCATTTTTTACCGTAAAATTATTGATCAGCCTGCTACTGTCGTTCCATGTTTTTTGTTTGCCTTCTTCATAACCATTTACATAATAAAGACTTTGCCAGAGATTGCCACTTTCAAAATACATTTTTTGCTCTCCCTCTAATTTGTCGGTTTTAAAAAAATTTAACCCGGCCAGTTGTCCGTTTTTGTACCAAATTTTATGAGTGCCTTCTCTGTCGCCATTTTTAAAACTTCTTTCATATCTTTTTTCACCTGTTTCAAACCAGCCATAGGCTATGCCATTTTCTTTTCCATTCATTACAGGTAATTTTGTTATCAAAGCGTTACCCTTCTTTTCAAGAATGTAACCATTGGCTTTTTGGTTTTTGTAAAACCAGGTGCCATTGTTATTATGTAAAGCCGTATCTGTTGATGAAATAAATATTTCAGGGGGAACTTTTTCAGTAAGCTCCCTCTGATCAGACTGTTTTTGATTACAGCTTATAAAAAATAAAAAAAATATTGGAGCAATTGCTTTCATTAGTTTACTGTACCCTTGGTTCCATAATATTTACCACCATTAATATAGGGTGCTGCTGTAGTAAGCACAGTAGATATGCTTGAGCTGGCGGAAATTACATGGTAATGATAAATTCTATCATTGGGATAATCTTCGGTTGCACTTACATGGCCGTTATAGCTATCCAGCATGGATTGCGTAATTTTTACGCCATTTTCGTAAGGACCATAAACCGGAAAACCATCTAACAAAAAGCCCATAAAAGCTGCATTGCCGTAGGTGGCTGTTAAGAATTTAGGTTCGTAATGATAATGATATTGTGCACCTCCATTTCCCATAGCAGGAGTTGGGTGACCTAAGTATTGGTCTGCATTGTTTATTTCCAAAGCATCTAAGGCGGTGTTATTACCATTATATTGGTTAAAATAAACTACGCCATTTCTGGCAATACCAATAGGTCCGCCTGTAGTGGAAGCATGTGAACTTGTAACTACCGGATAGCGTGGCAGCGTGAAGGTTAAATTCTGAGACAGCAAATCCGGGTCGCTAAGGGTTCCCATTAAATTAATGGTTGTACTGAAACTTGGGTTATCGCCATTATAAACTTCATACTTTGCATTTCCAACAGGGAAAAACGGGCTTTTGTGGTCTGGCACATCGGTAGTTTTAATGATTACATTGGTAGAACCGGAACTGTCGAAAGAGGTGATATTATACATTTTAGCATACAACCTGGAGAAGTTGTTTGTTGTTGTGCCATCGGCATTGGTACTGCTGCCCGTACTTGTTGTATCGCTTTTTTTGCAACCAGATACTGCAATAAATACGAGTAAAACAGGGAAAATCGCTTTTTTCATTTTTATAGTTTAATTGTTATACGACAGTGAACTAAGAATCCTTCGGGAGGAAGGAATTAATTTTATTACCAAATGATACGGTTAAAAAATACGGTTTTATCCTGCCAGCTGGGGCTTTCTTTTATTTGCTGCAAAAACAATCAATAAAACAATCAATAAAACCGCCGAACCTATCAGAAAAGTTGAATTGAAATGGAAAGCTTTACCAGCCTCATCCACAGCCCATTTATTATTTTCTGCTTTTAGTGTTACTTTATGCTCGTTGCTGTTATTTAAAATATATTGCTTTTGTGATATGCCATTCAGCGTTAAAATTAATTCACACAGATTATTGGACATATCTTTAAATGTGCTGTTTTTTACATAAAAAGAATGGATCGTTTTTGGTAAATTGTCCAGTTCCGCAAATAAATTGGTTTCATGCCCAAGCTGAACCTGTATGTTGGCAAATTTTATCGTGTCGCCATTTGCGATCACAAAACAATTCTTCTGAAAATGTTGTATCACTAATTGATTGAACTCTTCCGGAGTTTTATAAGCTCCTTTTCCAAAAATATAATCTATTTCTCCTTCAAAAGCGGTAAGCGAACTTTTTATGAGCAAAATGGATTTACCATTTTGCTCATAGATCATCAAGCTTGATAAATCGGGATTGTGGGCATAAACTGCCTTAAAGCCTAACAAAAAAATCAGCAGATATACTATCCTCATGTTCGAAAAAATTTAATTAAAGGGCATACGCACCAGCCAGGCCATTGATAAAATTGTTGTTGCCTGCTTTATCTACATGGTAATGATATCCTCTTGTAGCATCATAATGTCCGCGGTTTGCATCTAAGTCGGTGTATTCTGTTCCTGTTGCACTTAATCTTTCAAAAATGCCAAAACCATCCATGGCATAACCGATCATTGCTGCATGGCCATCAGTTTGAGCAACTTTTTTTGTTAAACCAGTAGCAGCATGATAGTGGTAACCGGCGTTTAAATTAATATGCGCTCCATAATCATCAAAAGGGGCGATTGTATATGCGGCCAAAATTACACTTACAGGAGCCGGGGCATCAAATACAACACCATCAAACGCAATTCCCCTGGTTGATGGCCCTGTTGAACCTCCCGGACCACCCGGACCTGTAGGGAAAGTGTACGAAGTACTTAGCTTCACGGGAGTAACGGGAATATAAAAAGTAGTTGTTAAAGTAGAAACATAAGATGGCAGGCATTCTACACAATAGTTTCTATACTGCGTGCCAACATTGGGGTTTGCAGCTGCAGCGCAATCTGCCTGTGTTAATGTTCTGGTGATTTCCCCTGTGCTTGTATTGTACATTTGCCAGGTAGGGTCATTATAGAATGTGGCCAGGTTTTGAATAAACGCACCATCTACATCATACACATTACCACCAGATAACCATATGCCACCCTTGGTTGCATCATCGGAGATATTGGTAGGGCACCATGGTCCCATGGGATGGTCTGCCGGGGTGCTTTTTGTTACAATCTTGTAACATGGGGCAGTGGTACCATTTGAAAGGCTGCGGTTTTCAGTGGTAATCACTACCGATCCGGTAGATGTAAGAAATTTTGCCTCATCTACATTAATTACCGTGTCTGAAGAGCCAGTTATACTGGTATCAGATTTTGAACATGCACTTAATGAGCCGATTAAAGTTGCAAGGAATAAAAATTTGTAAACCATAGGTTGTAGTTTTTTTTATATTATACGATTGATTTTTAGTTTTCCTTCGGTGTGGGACTTTTATTTGTTATTTAATTGGTTTGTGATAAGTGCTTAGTTTGTAGATAACTATTCTAGAGTAAGTATTCGTTCAGAAAAAATGTTTATCAATTATTCAAG
>JBBKWV010000151.1:0-8938 GCA_037969135.1 Ferruginibacter sp. | reverse complement strand
CACTTTTTTGCGTAGCCCGCAGGTGATTTCAAGAACAAGTCAAGCCGAATGCAAATGATTGGTAAAGATAAAATGCTGAAAATTTGATGTCCAGCCGCAATTTTGCCAATACTTTTGTTAGCCGCTGCCGTTAAATTGAGTAGTTCAATTTGAAGGAAACCGCGAAATATTAAATTGCTCAGATTTAAAACAGCCATCATTTATTGAATTCAAAAGTATAAAATTGTTCAAATTAAAAGTAAGTAATCAGTTGTCGGCAATAAAGGTTGATGGCTGTGATTAAGGATCTGTCCGACGGTTGCGGCTAACTCATAAATATGCGCCGGTCTGCGGAGGCGCTGACTGGCAACAATATTTTTAATTGGCTGTAAATAAAAGTAATATATAAATATCGGAAAACTGAGGGAAGTGAAAACAATTGAAAAAACGAAAGTTTGAAACGGGGTAATCAAAGGCATCAACTGCTGCTTTTTTGCCGAATCTGTTGCCTCTTTGTTGCTTTCTTTTTTTAGTAAAAATGAACTTTCCTTGCTTCTTTTCCTGGTTTTTTGCCGTTGCATTTTTACCGAAATAGCAAAGCAAAGCTGTCTCTCAAAACAGGATCTTAAGAGTACGGATAATTATAATATGTACAAATTAATAGAAATTTCTCATCCATGGAAATTATTTTATTGCCTATTATTCAACCGGTTGTACTCATTGTTTAAACCTTAATGGAAAAGTAGTTGTTTACTTGTCTTCCGGGCCGTCTTTGCCCTTTAGCTTTAATTGCTGATTCCGGATGATCTTGTCTAACGGACTCTCGATCTTTTGCATCACATCCTTGCTTACATGGGTATACCGCAGCGTAGTCTTTATATCGTTGTGCCCGAGCAACTCCTGGATATATTTGATATCGGTGCCATTCTCCAATAAATGGGTGGCATAACTGTGCCGTAAACTGTGAAAAGTGATACTGGGAGGTAATCCGAGGTCTTTATAGGCTTGCTTGAAAATGCCTTGTGCTGTTCGGGTGCTGATGTGCTCGTTCCTGGGTTGCCCCTCAAATACCCATTTCAGGGGCTTATACGCTGCAATGTATTCCTGTATCACCAGTAACGCGAATTTGCTTAAAGTGGCCATCCGGTCCTTTTTGCCCTTGGCCTTTTCTACAAAGATCTGCATCCGGTGGGCATCCATATCAGTGATCTGTAATTTTACAACCTCGCTTACCCGCAATCCGGCACTGTATGCAACGATCAACAGGGCCCTGTGTTTTACATTCTCTATCTGTAATAACCCTTCGATGATCTTTTCTTCACTGATCACCTTGGGCAATTTTAAATGCTTTTTGGGCCTTGGTATCTCAAAAAAAAACTTTTCCCTGCCCAACACCTGCTCGTAATAGAATTTCAATGAATTCATGCGGCTGTGAATGGTGCTTTCGGATAACTGCAACTTTACCAAACAGTATTGTAAATAACTTTTGATACGCTCAACCTGTATGCTGTCTACCGCCAATTGCTTGAGCTGTTTTAAAAACAACAGGAATTCATTTTTATACGTGCGTATCGTGCTGGCACTATACCCTTTTAAATGCAATTGCTGCTCCATCCGCAGCCATTCGTTATAATTGTGTTCAAGAATATCAGTAAGGGGTAACTGCTTCTTCGTGCCGGATGCTTCCACTTTTTTTTTCACCAGATCCCTGATCATAAGCACGGGCTCATCAGGCTGTTGCAACAGGGGGACATCCAGTGTTCTTTCTACCTCTATTTTATAGTTGATAAATGCCGTTTTTATCAAATGGTAACTTTCTTTGTTGTAGGGCAAATGAAAGCAACGGTATGTCTTTGAATAAACAGCGCCGATCCCCAATGCCAGGGAATTTTCAGCATGCTTTGATTCGAAAAATATTCCGATGCGGAACCTGTTTTTGTGTAATATCTTTTTTACAGTAATGGTCACGATTGGGATTTAATATTGTGCCGGTTCATAATATCAATCTTTCCAAAAACAACAGAACAATAGATCAAAATGAACGGGCCACCTGCAGTTTTATTTTTATCCGGCATGAGGTACGATTTTAGGACAATTTACTGCCCGGATGATGCAATGACAAATTTTTAGACTGAAGAAAATTTAGTTTAACTGAATAAACATTATTGGAATCCGCGTATAAAATTCATATTGAGAATCATTAAGAAAAATCAACAGCTAAATTGCCAGTTCTGTATTTCCGGGATACTTTACTTTCCATAATTATCTTTCTTTTGCTAACTTGTCAAAGTATAATTCTTACTATGGAAAAATTTTATGTAAATCCCGACATCGCTCTTGCCAAAACAATTTCTACGGATGTATATAAATCAGCAGCGTTTCATGAAATGGCCAAAGAAAAAATATTTGCACATAGCTGGCAGTTCATCGGAGATACAGGTATGGTCGGCATTCCCGGCTCCTGTCATCCTTTTACCCTGTTGGAGGAATTCCTGGATGAGCCTTTATTGCTTACAAAAGACAATCAAGATAATATTCATTGTATGTCGAATGTGTGTACGCACCGCGGTAATATTCTGATCAATGAAGACTGCACTGCAGCCAATCTTCGCTGTAAATACCATGGCAGATTATTTGAACTTGATGGCAGCTTTAAATCCATGCCGGAATTTAAAGAAGTGAAAAATTTTCCAACAGCAGATGATGACCTTACCAGACTACCATTGTTCAACTGGAAAAAATTATTATTTACAAGCCTGCAACCATTATTCAGCTCTGAAATGTTCTTTAAAGACATGATGGAAAGGGTTAGCTGGCTGCCACTGGATGCATTCATTTTTCGCCCCGATCTTTCCAAAGAATATTTTATCAATGCTAACTGGGCATTGTATTGCGAGAATTATCTGGAAGGGTTTCATATACCTTTTGTTCATGGCGGACTGAATTCCGCTATTGATTTTACAGATTATTCTACTGAATTGTTTTACCCTTTCTCCAGCCTGCAACTGGGTATTAGTAAGGATGGGGATAATTGCTTTGATATTCCTGCTTCTTCACCCGATCATGGAAGAAAAGTAGCAGCGTATTATTTCTGGGTATTTCCGAATATGATGTTTAATTTTTACCCATGGGGACTTTCCATCAATATCATTCAACCCCTTACTGTGGATATGACCAAGGTTCGTTTTTTACAATATGTTTGGAAAGATCATCTGCGCAATAAGGGCGCAGGCGCTGATCTGGATAAAGTGGAAATGGAAGATGAAGAGATCGTACAACAGGTGCAGAAAGGGATCCAATCCCGCTTTTACAAACAGGGCAGGTATTCTGTGACACGCGAAAAAGGGACGCATCATTTTCATGAACTACTTGCGAAATTTCTACAATAAATATTTTTGCTGCCCGCAACCTTCAAATGCAAATTATCCGACTAAAGAAAATTTATTGTGACTGAATTTTATGTAGCATCCGCCGGAATGCAGATCGGCGTGTGGTATTTATTGGTATTCGTGTTCTGTTCTGGCTCTCGCTCGGTCGAACACCGGTCGATTGCATAACGACGCTGCAGCATGCTGGTTCGTTCAAGGAAGCCTGTTCATCCGACCGATGCAGTAGCTTTCTCTATCAATACCTATATAGTGTTGGTAAAATTTTAACAACCCGGTTTTAAATCTTTTCAAATGGATTTGTCTTAGCCATATTAAAATGAATCTACCATGAAAGTCAAGATTATCAAATACCGGGAATTGGAATGGTTTGAAGAAGGCTTGTCGGGTACATTAAACAACAAAGTGTATTACCGGCTTAACGGAAAGACGTTTATCCGAAAGGTTGCCTGCCAGTATGATAAAACCCCTTCTCCCAAACAGGCGGTTGCCCGCGAACGTTTTAAACTGGCACAGCGTTTTGCCGCCACCGTAATGAAAGATCCCGTTTTAAGATCCCAATATGTACAGATAGCTGCGGGAAAAATGACGGCGTATGCAAAGGCGATCTCTGAATACCTGCATACTCACTGACCTTTTGTGAATACTATTGTCGTTGTGGGTGTTTTTGATTTCTTATGGACTCATATTTCCAACCGTGAGCGCCGCCGTCTGGTCTCCCGACCAACGGCAAATTCGATCGCTTTTTCTTGCCTAAATTGATCTTCTCAAACCCGTTGGTCGGGAGACCAGACGGGGGCGTACGTTCGAGTGTGAAACACTTCCATTGACGGAATATCATATTTTGTCGTAGTGGGTGTTCCTGATTTCTTTTGGACTCATATTTTCAACTGGGAGGGCCGCCGTCTGGTCTCCGACCAATGGCGAACCCATGGCATTTTCTCGTCTTAAAATTGAACTTCCAAAACCCGTTGGTCGGAGACCAGACGGGGGCGAAACGGCGAACCCATTGCTTTGCCTTGTCCTAAAATTTATATTCCCAATTCCGTTTGTCGGAGACCAGACGGGGCGAAAGGGTATGGAAAACTGCCAGCGATGGAATATCATATTGATGTTATAAGTTACGTTTCGTGTTGACACGAACCGAGGCTGGGGAAAACCCGTTGGTAGGGAGACCAGACGGGGGCGTAAACTTACTTTTATGTGTTGCCCTGTTTTACCTGTAAATAATCTGCAACAAATTTTTCGGGTTCGTCGGGTGATATTACAATTTTCTTGTTATAGATCGTCTGTATCAAAACAGCTTTATTTTTTCTTGTTGTGTACCAGGTCATACTGCCCAATTTCTTATTCGTAAACTTACCCCAATATCCAAAAAGTCCTCCTACACCGAATATTCGCCATGACCATTCCAATTGCGTTTTGTCTAACTGTTCAACAGTTTTAATTTCTTTGCGATTTATGCTTACGTCTGATAAAGGCCTGTGAATGATCAGCTCATTCTCTGTTAATTTATAATTTACCGGTCTAAAAGAAAATGTTCCGAAATAAATTAAGAGTAATGTAAATGAGGTAGCCAGCGGAACTGCATTTCCATCAAAATTGATAAAGGATATTTGTAAAATGATAATGGCTGCAAATAAAATGGAGATCGCAATGCTGGTTACTTTTGCAAAGCGGTCTAATGATGTTTTATAAGTCATGCTTCAAGTTGTTTGGGAATTAAACAAAGCCTGCAAATTAGATAAACATTTCAGTCTGATTTAAGACGGGGCAATTACTTCCTTCCTCATTTTCTATCAATAATTTTATTGTAACTTAATCAAAATAATTTTATGCCCGCAAAAGGACTGCTGATTCTTCTATGCTGTTTTACGATTTGTACGGGCAATATGCTTTTTGCCCAAACACCCAAACTGATCATTCCCATCGGCCATACCGGGGAAATATTATCTGCAAGTTTTAGCCCGGATGGGAAAAAAATATTGACCGTGTCTGCAGATGGTACGGCAAAGCTCTGGGATGCGGGTACAGGAATAGTTTTAAAAAACTACAAATCCGGTGGTGATGCCAGTTCTGTAAATGTTACTGCTGCAACATTTAGCCCGGACGGCCATTATGTAAGCATCAACTATGAAGATCATGAATTGAGTATCTGGGAGACCATTACGGGAAAACGGGTATGGGACTGGTCAGGTACTGCGAGTGATGATTGGATTCCTGTGAGGACTGTTGATAAACATTTTAGTGCCGATGGAAAAAGAATTGCCATGTTCAGTTCTTATTATGCAGATACCATTGTAAATACTACAGATCCTGTGATCTATAACATGGCAGATCAACGGCCTGTTTTTTCGTTAAAAGGGCATAAAGCCCCTGTTACTTCATTGTGTTTTAGCCCGGATGGAAAATATATCATAACAGCTTCTGCCGACAGTACCCTTAAAACATGGAATACCCGGAATGGAAAAATGATCACTACCGTGCGATTTAAAACAGATAGCATCCAGGTATTGTGGGTGATTCCAAACAGCCAATCAGTGATGATAACTGTAAAAGGGATCGCAAAGATCCTCGATATCCAAACGGGAAAACAAAGAAACCTGGATATGGAAAGCGGCATGAAGCAAGCTGAAATTGTGTATGAGGTGGATGTTTATGGAAAATTTATTGCGGGTTTATCCGGATATTTTGAATACAACATGGATAATTCAATGAACGGTTATGAAACAGTTACTATCTGGAACGCACAAACGGGAAAACGATTATATAAAAAACACGGGCTTGCTGCATACGAAGATGGAACCTTGTTCAGCCCCAACGGAAAGCAGCTCATACTTATCAAAGCAGATAGTACGGTGGATATTTTGGATGCGGCAACCGGTAAATTAATAGAAAAACTGAAGGGCTTTAAAAGCCTTGTCAGGACAGCTGCTTACAGTGCAAATAATGAAAAGATCATCACCACTTTATGTGATGGGTTTCTGAATGTCTGGGATGCAACAACCGGTAAACTGAATCCTGCATTGAGTTCAGATACTACCACGATCAGTGCCAATTGCGACGAAGGGTATAACTATATATATGATATGAATACAAAGAAAAAATACTTTGATTTACATCAGTTGAAAAATTACTACCAGGTAAGGTTTTTACCAAATGGGGGAATCGATGCAATTCTGCGGAACAGGTCGGTAATGATCTGGGATGCAGCAACGGGTAAATTGATTTCGGATATTCAGCATGGTGAGTCTGTCATCAATGATGCTGTGATCAGCAACGATGGGAAATATTTATTGGTTGCTTTAACGGATCATACTGCAAAATTATGGGATATCCATTATGGGAAATATATCAGTGAATTCAAGGGACGGTCCAACCCTGTATCAAAAGCATGGTTCAGTTCAGACAACAGCAGGCTGTTCTTATTAACGGGGCAGGGTGAAAAAGTATTGAGCATGGTAAATGGAAAGCTTATCACAGATTCATTGGAATTAAGCAAAGCTGAAAAATTAAAATTCATACAGGATAATAAAAGCACAGATGGTGTTTCTTTGATAAGTCCTGATGGCAGTATCTCTTTAAACTGGGGTGCTGATATTGTACAATTATCTCCCGTAAATGAATTGGGGGAAGCGAAACTCAGTGGCACAGGAACCGGACTGGGCCCTCAAAATGGCCGTATGGATCATGTGGTGAATTCAGTGGTTTTCAGTGCCGATAGCAAACAGCTTTTACTAACAGTAGCGGATAATACAACCCGGATATTTGATATTGAAAAAGATCATTTCATCTCCACGATCATTGTATTTGACAGCCTGGATTATATCAACCAGTTGGCTGACGGGTATTACCAGGTAACACCCAATGCGGCAAAAATGCTGCATTATCTGACCAAAGATTCAAAGCTGATCTCTTTTGAACAACTGGATGCAAAATACAACAGGCCCGACAAGGTATTGGAAACGATGGGCAATAAAGATCCATTTTTGATAGCCTCTTATTACAATGCATATTTAAAGCGTATTGAAAAACTGGGTATAGATACATCGTCTTTTAAGGATGATTTTGATATGCCCGAAGCAGAGATCGTGAACAAAGATGCTATAGCGGCTATACAGGAAAAAGATCAGTTGCGAATACATTTTAAGGCATCCGATAGTAAGTATATTTTGGATCGCTTTAACTGCTGGATAAATGAAGTGCCACTGTTTGGTATGAAGGGCGTGAATATACGTAAACAGGGCATTCATAGCCTGGATACGGTACTGATCATCACTTTATCTGCGGGCGAGAATAAGATAGAAACATCTGTAACCAATACCAATGGAATTGAGAGTTACCGCAAACCTTTGCAGGTAACATACTCCCGGGATATTGCATCAAATATAAATGTCCGGCAAGAAATTGTGGATACAACAAAAGTATATTTCATCGGAGTGGGTATCAATATGTTTGCCGACAGCAGTTACAATTTAAAATGGTGTGTGCAGGATATCCGTGACCTTGCAAAAACCATGCGTGAAAAATATGGCAGCAGGCTGATCATTATTGATACGTTGTTCAATGAAAGGGCAACGCGTACGAATATACGAAACATGAAAAATAAATTATTCAGCAGCGGCGTGAACGACCAGGTGGTCTTTTCTTATTCGGGGCATGGGTTGCTGTCGAAAGACTATGATTATTATCTTTCTTCTTACACGGTTAATTTTAAAGATCCGGAACAGGGCGGTATACCATATGATGAGATCGAGAATATGCTGGATTCGATCCCTGCACGAAAGAAAATATTATTGATTGATGCCTGTAACAGCGGGGAAGTGGATAAGGATGAAATGAAGAAAATTCAAATGGCATCGGGCGGACTTGCGAATAATCAAACCAGTATAAATACCTCCGGAAGGGGCATCGTGCTTACCAATACGGACAGTACGGCAAGTTTGGGGCTTCAGAATAGTTTCGACCTGATGCAGTCATTGTTTGTGAATGTGGGCAAGGGAACGGGAGCTGTGATCATCGCTGCTGCGGGTGGCGTTCAGTTTGCGCAGGAAAGAAGCGAACTGGGGCACGGCGTGTTTACCTATAGCGTGATTGAGGCCATGAAAAACCATCCTTCTATGAAAGTATCTGAGTTGAAAAAATATATCGGCGACAGGGTGACTGAACTTACCAATGGTTTGCAAAAACCAACCACCCGCAATGAACCTGTTGCGGCAGATTGGAATGTGTGGTGATCTGATCTCGCCGCCGTCTGGTCTCCCGACCAACGGCGAACCCGATCGCTTTGTCATTGTGCCCCCGTCTGGTATCCCGACCAACGGCAAGCCCGATTGATTTGTTATGTCCTAAAATTGATTTTCTCAATCCTGTTGGTCAGGAGAGGTAACTACATACCTGTTAGACCACGCCAGTATAAAATCAATCTTTTTAGAAAATTTATTTTTCACTTATTTTAATGAAATTCAATGCTACTCCCAGATAAGTAGTGGTAATGTGGTAAGCTAAATCTTTATGGAAAACTGTTGTTTCATATATTGAGAATATAATAAAATTGTATTTTCTTTTTGCAG
>JBBKWV010000150.1:0-17289 GCA_037969135.1 Ferruginibacter sp. | reverse complement strand
CCGTCATTAAAATTATCTGTGAACTGTGCCCTTCCGAATAAAGAACCCAATACCAATACTAAACTAATAAGTAAATTTTTCTGCATAATCTTTTAACTATCTTTTAAAGATACAAATTTCTGCAAAGCCTCCATCATATTCATTCATCGGGGCTTTTATCCTTACTTTGAAGCCTTCTTCTTAGACATATTTACAAATAATAAAATATTTATACCTGTGAATATTTTATAAGTGAGATACTTTAATTAAAACATATAAAAATGAAAAGCGGATGTTTTATTTTTGTAAAAAAACAAAATGAAAGTTGCAGTGGTGGGCGCTACCGGCCTGGTTGGTACAAAAATGTTACAGGTATTGGCAGAAAGGAATTTTCCGGTAACGGAAATGATCCCGGTAGCATCTGAACGGTCGGTTGGTAAAGAAATTGAATTTAAAGGCGTGAAGTATAAAGTGATAGGAATGCTGGATGCTATCGATCGTTGTCCGGAGCTGGCTTTATTTTCTGCAGGAGGAAACACTTCGCTGGAATGGGCCCCCAGGTTTGCAGCAGCAGGAATAACTGTTATTGATAATTCCAGCGCATGGCGTATGGATAAAAATGTACCATTAGTTGTTCCGGAAGTAAATGGTCATATGCTTAACGCCAATGATAAGATCATTGCAAATCCAAATTGTTCTACCATACAAATGGTTGTTGTATTAAAACCATTGCATGACAGATACAAAATAAAAAGAATTGTTGTGAGTACTTACCAAAGTGTTACCGGTACCGGTGTAAAAGCGGTGGAACAAATGCTGAATGAAAGAAAAGGTATTAAAGGTGAGATGGCATATAAATACCCGATCGATCAGAATGCGATCCCTCAAATTGACCTGTTTACAGACAATGGCTATACGAAGGAAGAAATGAAAATGAGCAATGAAACAAAAAAGATCATGGGAGATGACAGTATATTGGTTACGGCAACCTGTGTACGAATACCCACGATGGGCGGCCACAGCGAAAGCGTGAATATTGAATTTGAAAATGACTTTGTTTTAAGTGAGGTTAAAGAATTACTGGGTAAGGCTCCGGGTGTTGTTTTGCAGGATGATATGGAAACCTTTCTTTACCCTATGCCATTAACAGCACATGATAAGGATGATACTTTTGTTGGCCGTATCCGGAGGGATGAAACCCGGGCCAATACCCTTAACTGCTGGATTGTGAGTGATAATCTGCGAAAAGGGGCTGCAACCAATGCTGTGCAGATCGCAGAACATCTGGTAGTGAACGGATTATTATAAGGTATAAGTTTATAAAAATAATCAAGTGCCGTTTCACTTCATCATTCAAGATTCCTTGTTCGATGTTCGAATTCTTAACTGATCGTCCAGGTTTCCCTTCCCCTGAGCAATTTATCCAGATCTCCGTTTCCTTTTTGGGCAATGGCTTCCTCGATCTGCATGGCCATTACATCTTCGTAACAAGCCCTGTCTTTTTCATAAAAAACTCCAAATGGCCTTGGCAGATGTCCCTCCAGTTTGGGATCGTCGAACATGCGTATCAGTATCTGTGCTTTGTAAAAATCTTTTTCGTCATGAATCCAAAGATCATCGGTGCTAGCCCCTTCTTCCAGATCAACAATGATCGGATTAAAGCAATCCAGTTTTATTCCTTTATTTTGAGTGGCCCCAAAGATCAATGGTTTGCCTTGTTCCATAAACAATACCTGATCTGCCTTACTGCTTTTTTCAGTAAAAGCTTCAAAAGCTCCATCATTAAAAATATTGCAGTTCTGATAAATTTCTAAAAAAGAAGTTCCTTTATGTGCCTGGGAACGAAGCAACATGGTTTGCAAATGTTTGGGATCTCTATCCATTGTTCGTGCAATAAATCCGGCTTCTGCACCCATAGCCAGTGCCAATGGATTAAAAGGATGGTCGATACTTCCAAATGGTGTGCTCTTTGTTATTTTATTTTCTTCAGAAGTAGGAGAATACTGGCCTTTGGTAAGTCCGTAAATCTGGTTATTGAACAACAATACATTCACATCAAAATTCCTGCGGAGTAAATGGATGGTATGGTTACCACCAATGCTTAGGCCATCGCCATCGCCGGTTACGATCCAAACACTCAGTTCGGGACGGGCGGCTTTCAGGCCACTGGCCACTGCTGTTGCTCGGCCGTGGATACTGTGCATACCATAAGTATTCATATAATAAGGAAAACGGCTGCTGCAACCTATCCCTGAAACAATGACAATATTTTCTCTTGGAATTCCCAATGTAGGCATGACCTTTTGAACCTGTGCCAATATGGAATAATCCCCGCATCCCGGGCACCAGCGTACTTCCTGATCGGTGGTGAAATCCTTTGCGGTTAGCGGTGCTGCTGTGGTTACTGTATCACTCATACTACTGGTAATTTTTTATCGTATAAAGTTATTGCTTTTTGAATAATGAACAAAGAGGAATATTGGACAAGGGACTAGGAATGAAGAATAAAGAATAAGGAATTTCTAACATGGAACCATATGTTGTTTTACTTCATCATATAATACTCACTGTTCCCTGTTCTGCATTCCCAAGTTCCTCCCAATACTCCGCTGCCCTTCTTGTATGCGGAACAACAATGGTTCCCCCCACAATGTTCGCAACGGCAAACAGTTCATAAATTTCTTCTGTATTCACCCCTAATTCATATGATTTACCCAGATGGTATTTTATACAATCATCGCATCGCAAAACCATACTGGCGACAAGCCCCAATAATTCCTTTGTCTTAATATCCAGCGCTCCGGCAGCATAGGTATTGGTATCCAGGTTCCAAAGCCTTTTTATTACCAGGTTATCTTTACCAAGGATCACTTCATTCATCTTTGTACGGTATTCATTGAATTCGTTTACTAATTTGCTCATACTATTTATTTTAATTCATAAAAAATTTAACAATCTTTCGCTGATCATTGTTCAGTAATTTACCAGTCCCCCTTTTTTGCATTTAGTAAAAAATCTTTTATTCCCAGTACGATCTTTTCGGCCATTTGTTGCTGAAATCCTTCATCCAGCATTTTCATTTCCTCTTCGGGATTGCTCAGGAAAAGGGTTTCAACCAGTGCATTTGGATATTCTGTGGGGCTGTTGAGCATAAAATTAAAGGAGCCGTTGTTTCCGTATTCTTTTAAACCAAGTTCCAGTAACCGGTCGTATATCGCACTGCTCAATGGTTTAAATCCAATATAACGGTAAAATGTACTTGTTCCTCCCGCACGGATGGGATCTGCTGCAGAATTCAGGTGTATGCTTACCAACAGGTCGGGCATGCTATCGCGGTAAAAAAGTATCCTTTCCTTGTTATCAAAAAACATTTCAGTATCCCGGGTCATGATCACTTTTGCTCCCGCTGCTTCCAGCAGTTTTTGGATTTTCAGGGACAGGGAGAGTGTCAGTGTCTTTTCTGCAATGCCTGTAGGCCCGCCTGCTCCATTATTGCTGCCCCCATGGCCGGCATCTACTGCGATCGTTAACTTTTTTAAGGAAAGATTTACAGGCTGCTGCTTTATTTTTATCACAAGCATATTGCCATTATAATAAATATCGTGCCCCCAGTGTTGTTGGTTTTTTAGCTGAATAGTTATACGGAAAATGTCATCTGCAATTTGTTCGTAATCGGCAGATACAATTTCCTTTGCCGACTGCAGCTGTGTGATCCAGTTGGTATTATTGGTAGCCCCGAAAATATCCACCACTATCCTCGAAGGGTTCAGCAATTGCATGGATTGGTAAGGAAGTCTTGCAGATAAACCCACGGTAACATAATCGTATTTTTCATCTCCGTATATATTCCATTTGTTTGTTAAGGAAGATCCTGCAAAACTACCTTTAGGCATCAGCGTTACCACATCATCGGGGATATAGGCTGTTCTGGATCTGGCAAGCTGCACTTTATAATGTGTGCCCGATTTACCTATAATTTTCAACGGGATCATACTATCAATATATCCAACTTTCGCACCTCCCAGCCTGTCATCACCCAGGCCATATTCCAGGTGTGCCAGTCGGCCTTTTGTTATGGCAATATCACTGGCAAATGCCGACATAACAGAAAACCTGTTACCTGTTTCCCTGCTGATGGTTTTTCCACTGCTATCTGTAAGCGTTACCGGAATTCTTAAAGCTGAGAAATTATCTGATTCCCTGATGGTATATTCACCCTGGTAAATGCCGGGCATACCTGCTGTTTGAGAAATGGGCAATTCAAATAATTTTGTTCCGTTGATCGTAGTTACATTTGAACCAGGCAGCGCTTTTACTTTGAATCGTATTTTATCGCCAGCCATCATTACCAGATCATCTTCGGGAAATGTTTGAATCCGTTCGATACGCAGGTCAGTTACCGGCTCGGCCGGTTTTGGTATGGCATAATTATAATTTATTCTTTTAGCCTCCGATTTACCCTTTTCAGTAATAGCAACAATGGAAAAACTGCTGTCTCCCGGTAAAAGATTCAACTCATAAGCAAAGGCCCCTGTTGGATATACTTTTACATTCACAGCATTGATCATCATCGAACAGGTTTTACAGGTACTGCCAATGATGAATTGTCTTGATACAGATACATTGTTGTTTTGACTCAGCGGATTTGTAAGCCGGATAAAAGGATCGCCTGCAGTTTGCGCATCCATCATTTTTACCGAAAATAAAAAAGCCAGTGTAACAAAAAATTTCATGAGGCAAGTTAAAGAGAAAATGAAGTTGGGGGATATAAAAAAATGATAAATAAATACAGACAATCAGATTCAATAATTTCCTGTTCTGCAAACGTTGACTGCATTTTTATTTAAAATACCATTCAGGAGATTTTATAAAAAAAATCTCATTGGATCTGATTGAGTAAAAGAATTATGTTGTTGTATGCCTGCTTTCCGTTTCTTTTTTATTCGTTAATGACCATATAATACCCATTCACATAATCATTGTTATCTAAAAAACCAACCGTATTGCCACTGATGATACAACCAATTTTATAAGTACCAGCTACCGGTTTAAAAGAAGCGGGCATATTGTAAGGGATCCTGCTGCCGCCTGCCGGAAAAACAGGAATGTATTCAATAAAATTTGCACCGTTAGCACGAATGATGGCGCCACCCGGTTGAAGTTGGTATCCTATATCGAGTGTAAAAAAATCTGTGCCTGATGTCGACTTTCCCAATCCTGCAACCATATTCATTACCACCCGCTGGTTACCATTTAAAACAATATTTGTTGATGGGCCAAAAAACTCCCACAAACCTCCCACGAGTGGTAAACTACTACCTGCAAAAGCACCCAAAGAAACGGTGGAGCTGATGGTACCGCCGGAAACTGCAGCAGGACTTACCCAGGATCCAACGCCGGCCGCATTGCTTGTTAGTACTTTACCAACAGCAGCTCCGTTGATCAACTGAAATGAATTTGTTGCAATAACATTTGTTGCTTTTACATTTCCGTTTACGTCTAATTTTTCTGCAGGAACAGCTGTGCCTATACCGACATTTTGGCCAACTGCAATAAAGCTGCAGCATAAACTGCAGAATAATAGAATGGTTTTCATCTTACCTGATTTTACTTAAAGTTAAAATTTTTTACAGGTATTTGAATGTTTTTGTTTGTATCAAAGAAAAGAATGTTGAACAGGAATAAGGAATACTGAATGATGAAGTAAAAATAGCCTCCAATTCCTTGCTCTCTGTTCATTATTCCTTGTTCTTCATTCCTTGTTCATCATTTTTCATAATAATTAAGGAGAAGAATACCGAACAGGGAACAAAGAATATTGAATGATGAAGTATTATTTACAACAGATATTTATTATCAGCTACCAGCTTATCTGCAATTCTTCTGCGGGCATCCTTGCTATTGAAAGGCGCTGTTTTTGTAAACCGCTTCAATCCCAAAAGCATCATGCGTTGTTCATCTCCCGAAGCAAATGCATTGATCGCTTCCTTTCCTGCTTTATTCACTTTGTCTACTGCATCATTCAAATAACAATGCATCATATCTGTTTGGATACGCACTGCAGCTTCTCCGGATTTATCAGTCATTTTTATCACACGCAACAAAGCGCTTTCTGCATGAAAAGTAGCAATTGCCATATCAGCAATATTCATCAGTATTTCCTGTTCATCAGACAATTTCATCATCAGTTTCTGTACAGCAGCACCCGCAGTCATCAAGATGGCTTTTTTCATATTGATGATCGTCTTTTTTTCTGTTGAGAAAGCCGTTTCCTCTTCCGAACCAAAATCAGGAATGCTCATCAATTCTTTACTCACAGCAGTTGCAGGCCCCATCAGGTCAAGCTTTCCTTTCATGGCACGCTTCAGCATCATATCTACGGTAAGCAACCGGTTGATCTCATTGGTTCCTTCGTAAATGCGGTTGATGCGGCTGTCGCGGTAACCACGGCTGATCATATATTCATCACTGAATCCGTTTCCACCGTGTACCTGCACCCCTTCATCTACTACAAAATCGAGTACTTCGCTGCCATCTACTTTCAGTATGGCACATTCAATGGCAAATTCTTCTGCCGATCCCAGCAAGGCCACATTAAAGGGCTCACCCGCTTCCTGCATGGTAGTTTTCTTGTCTTCAATCCATTTACTGGTACGATATAAGGCACTTTCGCTAACCCATATACGAACAGCCATTTCTGCGAGCTTGTGTTTAATAGCACCAAAATTGGCAATAGAAGTATTAAACTGTTCTCTTGTAATGGCATACTGAATGGTATCATTCAACGACATCTTTGCTCCACCCAAAGCAGCAGCACAAAGTTTCAGCCGCCCGATGTTCAGGATATTAAAAGCAATGATATGTCCTTTGCCAATTTCTCCGAGCAGGTTTTCAACAGGTACTTTACAATCCTGGAAATACAACTGTACGGTAGACGAACCCTTGATTCCCATCTTATGTTCTTCGGGTCCCTGGGTAAATCCTTCCATCCCCCGTTCAATGATAAACGTAGAAAATTTATCGCCGTCAATTTTTGCAAAAACGGTATACACATCTGCAAAACCTCCGTTGGTTATCCAGCATTTTTGTCCGTTCATGATATAATGCTTTCCGTCTGCCGAAAGAACGGCCGAGGTTTTTGCTCCCAGAGCATCACTGCCACTGTTGGGCTCCGTTAGTCCGTATGCACCTTTCCATTCACCGCTGGCAAGCTTGGGAATGTATTTTTGTTTTTGTGCCTCGGTTCCAAAATAGAGGATGGGCAAAGTACCAATCCCGGTATGTGCGGCTACGGCTACGCTAAATGAAAATCCGCCACCCAGGCCTTCGTTAACCAAAGTGGACGTAATAAAATCTTTTCCCAGTCCGCCCAACTCCTCCGGAATGGATGCCCCCAGCAAGCCCTGTTCACCTGCTTTTACCATTAAACCGGGCATCAACCCGGGTTCCAGTTTATCAATACGGTCAACGATGGGCAGCACTTCTGTATCCAAAAACTGCAGACACATATCCCTCACCATTATTTGTTCTTCATTAAAATCTTCCGGAGTATAGGTATCAAAAGCATTGCTTTCTTTGATGAGCCATTCACCGCCTTTAAGTGCAGTGTTTGTTGTTGTTGCTTCCATAAAATAAAAATTTAAACTTGAAAATTAAATATGGTAAATAAATGTCTGTATTTCGTTAACTGTTCCTATTTCAAATTCTCATATACCTGCTGTAACACAACTTTGGCAATCTCCACCTGTTCGCTTGTTACTCCTTCCAATGCTTCGTTCAAAGTCTGGTTTGCCAGTTCCATTGATTGATCCTGCAATTGCTGTGCCTCAACTGTCAGGTAGATCATATTCATCCTACGGTCATCCTTACTCGCTACTCTTTTTACCAGTTTTAGCTTTTCCAGGTTATCAACCAATCGGGTAATACTGGGCTTATCCCTGAATGTTGCATCACACAGCGATTGCTGGCTCATCCCGTCTTCCTTCCATAAATGGTATAACACGCTCCATTGTTCAATGGTGATATCCAGTCCGTTCTGCTTAAAGTTTTTTTGCAAACGCCGTGCAATTGCAGTACTGGCTTTACCAGTAATGAAACTATATAATTCGCTTTTTTTAAATTGGTTGTTTGGCATATAGTTGTTTAGACAACTATATAAAGATAATCATTCATTTCAATTTCAAAAAATTATTTTTGTTGTCCGGGCATTGGTACAGCTGGCAGCATCGTTGCATCGCCCTCTTGTACCAACTATCTCTGAGGATCCTTTATGGCAGCAATTCTTATAGTAAGCATTTTATTATTGGTCATATATATTTCCCTGTTGATGTACTATCTAAAAGCATGGAACCAGGCATCTGTATTTCAATATTCAGTAAATAATATTCAATTTTCAACCCTTATCAGCATCATCATACCCTCACGCAATGAGGCCAAAAACCTGCCGGAATTGCTTTCTTCATTAAAGAACCAAAGCTATCCTGCCCATTTATTTGAAATATTGATCATTGATGATCATTCAACCGATGAAACCGCATCCATTGTTGAAAATTTTCCGGCAAAAAATATCCGGTTGATCACTCTGGAGCAATATACTTTTGGCGGCGAATTAAACTCCTATAAAAAGAAAGCCATTGAAATCGGAATCCAGAACAGCAATGGGGAGCTGATCGTTAGCACAGATGCCGATTGCTGGATGCCCCCAAACTGGTTACAAAGCATTGCTGCTTTTTATGAGCAATATAAACCCAAATTTATTGCCGCTCCGGTCAGCATCAATTGCGGACCTTCTTTCATAGAAATTTTTCAGGCCCTTGATTTTATGACACTGCAGGGTATCACCGGTGCATCGGTGCATAAAAAGATCCACAGTATGTGTAACGGTGCAAACCTGGCTTACGAAAAAAATGCTTTTTATGAAGTGGGTGGATTCAGCGGTATCGACCAGATAGCCAGTGGTGATGATATGCTGCTGATGCATAAAATTTTTAAACTGCATCCCGATAAGCTGATGTTTTTAAAATCGGAGGAAGCGATCGTTCAGACAGCACCGGTGAGTTCAGTCAAAGCATTTTTTAACCAGCGTATCCGGTGGGCAAGCAAGGCAGATAAATATGATGACAAAAGAATTATGGCAGTGTTGGTTCTGGTTTATCTTTTTAATGTGCTGTTGTTGTTTTTGCCAGTCTGCAGCCTGTTTACAAAAGAGCCCTTAGCTGTTTTATGTCTTTGGATAATTTTGTTGTTTTTAAAAACGGCAGCAGAATTAATATTTCTGTATCCGGTTTCAAAATTTTTTAAAAAAGAAAAGCTGCTTTATTTATTTCCCATCATGCAACCCTTTCACATCCTGTATACCGTTATTGCCGGCTGGTTGGGAAAGTTCGGATCTTACCAGTGGAAAGAAAGGAAAGTGAAATAGTATCTTTGAAAAAAAGATCCTGTTGAAGGGTTTGCAATTCCAAAATTATCTGAAAGCAGTGCATTCAATGATCAATAATAAATGAGTCAGTACTTTTCATACCGCAGGCAAATATGGCAGAAGTTAAAAAAGAACAGGCTTGCATTTGCAGGGTTGATCATTATTCTTGTCGCTGTTTTTGTATCGGTGTTTGCTTATGTCCTTGCACCCGACAGCAGTCCAAATGCAGACCTGCAAACGGTAGAGATACAGGCAAAAAAGCCGGGTTACCAACAGCTATTCCTGAAAATACCCGATGCAAGAACAGAAACTAAAAACAGTTTCAGCCGTTTCTTTACCGGCACAAATGCACAATACAAGTACATTCCAATCAGCAGTTACCGTGTCAGGGGTAATGATCTGCTGGTAGAAAAATATATCGATGAGGATACAACCATTCAACAGGTTTATCCTGTTGATCAGCTTACCAATAACCATCCGGAGCAATTGCAGCAATTGATAAAGACAAAAAAATTCTGGTTTGGAACAGATGCATATGGCAGGGATATTCTCAGCCGTTTGGTTATCGGAACCAGAGTAAGCCTGGCCGTGGGGTTGATTGCCATCATCATCTCACTTACACTGGGTATTTTATTGGGGGCTCTGGCCGGATACTATCGTGGCTGGGTAGATGAAGTTATCATGTGGCTCGTAAATGTCACCTGGAGCATTCCCACATTGCTGCTCGTTTTTGCTATTACCATGGCAATGGGTAAGGGGTTCTGGCAGATATTTATTGCCGTTGGATTGACCATGTGGGTAAGTGTGGCAAGGCTAGTTCGCGGACAGGTTATGGCCATAAAAGAAATGGAATATATACAGGCTGCTAAAGCACTTGGTTTCAGAAACAGCCGTATCATCCTCCGGCATATTTTACCAAATATCATCGGACCACTGATGGTCATTGCTGCCTCTAATTTTGCCACTGCGATCATCATAGAAGCAGGGTTGAGTTTTTTGGGGATCGGCGTTCAGCCACCAACACCCAGCTGGGGCCTGATGATAAAAGAAAATTATAATTTCATCATTACCAATAATCCCCTGCTTGCCATTATTCCCGGTATTGCCATTATGTTACTGGTATTGGCTTTTAATCTTTTGGGAAATGGATTGAGGGATGCAGTAGATGTAAAAAATGAATAAGATACCTTTCCGTATTTCATTTTTTAATCCATTTGGGCCACCAGCACATTCCTGCTAAAACCTTCTTCAAGAGAAATAAAGGTCTCTGTACGGTCAATCCCTTTTATTTTTTGCAGTTCATCATGTAATACAAAACGAAGTTGAGAAATATCCCTGCAAACGATTTCTATGAACATACTATAGTTACCCGTAATATAATTGAGCCTAACAATCTGGGGAATATTCATCAATTCCTGGGCAACGGTATCATACAAAGAACTCTTCTCAAGGTAGATGCCTACGAAAGCGGTGATGTCGTAGCCCAGTAGTTTCAGATCTACATTTAATCTTGTACCTTTAACGATCATAAACTCCTGGAGTTTTTTTATACGAACGTGAATGGTGCCACCACTTACAAAAAGTTTTTTACCCAGTTCGGCATAAGAGATCTCCGCATCAAGCATCATTGCCTCAATGATTTGAAGATCGAGTTTGTCAAGATTTAATTTAGCAGCCATTTTTACAAGTTGATTTAGTCAGTATTCAATATAACTTACAAATATTTAAAAAATTTCTATATTTTCAAAATATTTATTAAAATATTTTCAAGTTTGGAAGTTTTTCCTGTAAATTTGTGTTCTCAAGTTATTAAACATAAAACATTCACTGTGGGGTGATGAAATTTTTGGCAGACATGCCCCCTTGTCTCGGGGGTGAGGATAACAGGATAAACGTAGTATAGAGCCGTCTTGATAGCAATATCAATTCGACCGGGGTCGACCACCGAACTTTGTACTATAGCTAACTGCCTCGTGAAGGTTCGATCCCTTCCCCTACAGCAACTTTAAGCCTTCGTTGAATAAACGGAGGCTTTTTTATTTTAATCTGAAGCTGCAGGATACTATACTATAGCTATCTGCCTCGTGAAGGTTCCCTGCCTGACTTGCGTCAGCAGACAGGGATCCCTTCCCCTACAGCTTGTAAAGACAGATAATAAATTGTATAAAATATTTCATTGGTCTTTTTGTTTTATTAGTTTCTCTATACTTTGTTTGCAGCTTCATTTCTCATGCACTTTTAATTACAAATTTAAAAGCATTAAAAGCAATTTTGACTAGGGGGGGTAATGTTTTTTGTACGACTAATTTCAAAACATGGATTCACTTACTTTGGATATATGACGCACCTGTTACATTGAAAATATTTATTTTTTGTTTTCGATAGATTGTTAGTGATTACAAACTATTGTATAAAAAACTCCGGAATTTTCCACTTTAGGAAAATCCCGGAGTTGCAATTATGCTTTCAAAATTACTGTGAAATGTATTTGCTTAGTTAGACTGAAATTTATGATAGTCCAATCCTAATTTGCCAAGAAGGCCTACAATCATTCCTTTATTAGCATCTACGTTCCTGATTTCTTCAATTTTGTCATTTTTCAATACAATTTCAATATCAGAAACATAACCGTCAATGGATTTGCCCGTTGCGGCAATGTCTTGCCAACCATCCATTATTGCAGGAAATGGTCTTACGTGAGTGCCGGATAATGCAAGCCTGGCTTTGACAACTGGTCCTTCCAATCGCACATCTTTCAGATTTAACTTCAAATCCGGAATACCTTGTAAGAGTGATTTATATGCGTATAAATATTCGGTTTTATTTACTTTATTTCCCACCAATGTGGTGCTGAAGCTGTCACTCATTTTTCTTTCTGCCAAATCAAATTTCCCTATTTCAAGAGAGTTAAATACTTCATTAATAATTTTAGTGTTCATGATAATTCCCTTTTTTTTAAACGATTAAATAATATGATTGAAATTTTCCGGTTTAATAAATACAGGTAACAATAAAACAAATGTTCAAGAATTTTATAAATCTTAAAAATGATTATGCTTCGGTAGAATTACCAGGTAGGTATCTGTAAAAAAATGTAGTATTACAGAGCCGGAAAGTGTGAGAAGAAAATTGTAATATCTTACTACTGCACTTTCAATCTTTCCTGCCAATAGTACGGCTTAATAAGGAGAATGCCAAAACTAATTACAGTCTTACTCTATCCGTTAATATATATTATTTACTTCTACGTGATAGTAAACAATATTTTTTAAAACCCATTATGTAAGTTACAAGTGCCCGTCGATCTTCGTCATCAGAAATTTTTTTATCAAACTTCAGCATGTAGCCACGCCCAAAAAATGATTTGTAATAAACCTCGCCCAACTTTCCTGACGGGAATGCGGCACTAAGGAATGACCTTATTTTTCCTTATAAAATGAGTATATGGGGTTTTGTGCAAGTGTGGCCTGACAAACAACTTTCAACTTTAGTTCTTAATTTCAGCTTTATATTTTCAACCGTCATCGGTTGTGGGCTGACGGAATATTTAATCCATACAATCTAAAAGAACAAACATGGACTATGCACAACATAACATTGCTTGAAAATCGGGCGGTCAGTAATATTCTTCCTTTTACCCGATCTGAGTTAATTCAGGGGATACCAGATATTTTTAGGTGAGTTTCCCGATAAGTTGATATTTTTGCCATTCATAATTGCCCCCATGATAAAATATCCTGTTCTATTTCTTTTTGTGTTATTCCTTGTTTCCTGTAAAAAAGAAACGGTATCTACTCTTCCAAATACAACCCCTTCTGTTGCCGTATTCAGCCTTGCTGATGGCGCAGGAAACTGCTATACTCCTGTTGTACAAGGATCTTACGAAGCTGGTACTGCATTAAATGCAGCAAATAAAGTTATCATTCAAGTGAATGTGACCACAGCAGGTACGTTTACAATATCAACCAGTCTCATAAATGGGTATAAGTTTTATGCCAACGGAACATTTTCCACAACTGGTTTACAGTTGGTTACTCTTCAGGGTCTCGGTACTCCAATGGTTGGGGCAATTGATCAGCACCTGATTATAACAGGCTCAAATTGCAGCTTTATTATTACCGTTTTAAATCCTCCGCCACTGATAATTAATGATAACGATCATATGTATTTTGGCAACCCAAGCAACGCTGCTTTATTAACAGACAGTGTAAATAACTATCTGATGCGAAAGGAATACTATGCATTATCCTATAACAGAGATAATGGAATTCCAAACTGGGTGAGTTGGCATTTATTCATAAATGATTTAGGATCTACTTCAAGACAAGATGATTTCAGGGAAGACAATGAGCTGCCAGTTGGATGGTATCGTGTTCAGAATAGTTCTTATACTTCAACAGGATTTGACAGAGGCCATAATACCCCCTCTGCAGACAGAACAAGTTCGGTTGGGGCCAATTCGGCTACATTTTTAATGACAAATATGATCCCGCAGGCTCCTTACAATAATCAAATTGTCTGGTCAGCTATGGAAGACTCCATGAGGAGGTTAGCCAATCTGGGAAATGAGTTGTATATCATTATGGGTACTTATGGAGTTGGCGGAACAGGCAACAATGGTTACGCTACAACGATAGACGGAGGAAAGGTAACCGTTCCTGCAAACATCTGGAAAATAGCCATTATTATGCCCAATGGGGATAACGACAGCAGCCGGGTTAATAATAATACCAGGGTAATCGCTGTGGATGTACCGAATACAAACACGTTAAATTCCAACTGGAAGACTTACCGTACAAGTGTAGATGCAATTGAAGCCGCCACTGGTTATGACTTTATATCAAGGCTTCCCGCTTCATTACAAGCAATATTAGAAGCCAGAATTGATAATTTGTGATTTAAAGATCATTGCATTGGGAAATAGTAGTGCCAGATAAAAGCAATTAGGGCTCTACGTTATATTTTCAAAATTTTATTGCTACCTATCTTTAGTTATCTGTTGAACAGATCATCTTTTTCAACTGAGGGCTACGCAAAAAACTGCCGCAGGTTAGGTTTGGCGTTTTTAAAAAAATTTACGTTCTTTCGCCGCTGTGGATCTTCACTACACTCAAACTTGCTTCAAACTTTACAGCTCATACTTCAATTCGTGAGAGCCGCTGCCTGGTCTCCGACCAGCAACCAACCAGCGAATTCCTCCCCGTTGGTCAGAGACCAAACGGGGGCATATGTTCAGTAGGAAACACCCACAGCGGCGAAAAGTCTATTTCGGCTTATGAAAACACGAACCGGGGAGAAGGCATTCTTATTTGTTTGAAAATCTATTTTTAAATACCCCTTTATCATTACACATTTGCAGAAAACCCTTACAGGTACTAACCGTAAGGGTTTTGATTCTATTCAGAGTAATATTCATTCTCCATCCTTTAATAAGGTCTGGCATAGAACAGGAATAACTGGCTGTTGTTATCGATTATTGCCAGATCCGATGCATCAGTAGCCCCATCGCCATTTACATCTGTTACACTATAGCCAAAGGCAAAAACACTGTTGTCGTTGTCAGCTGATGCCATATCAGATGCATCAATACTGCCATCCTGGTTTACATCGCCGCCATAGACAGCATATACTGACCCCGGCATGAATGCCATCGGAGGGTTTATTCCATCATCATATGCTTTTGATAACCCGGTACTGAAATCGAATGCTGTAGTGCCGGTAAACGCAACCGGTAGTTTGCTCCATGTTTCAATACCATTGCGGTGCTTGACGGCTATATAATATGTATTGCCTGTTACCGCAGCTGGGAACTGCATTGTGGCGGTTCCGTTGCTATGTAATACAGTTGTTATAGTATGATCCGGATTCGGGTAAGTATTTATATCTGTATGTGCCGGGTCCCAAAGACTTACCCTGATATCATCTGTTTCCGTTGGATCACTGCTTAAGCCAAGATTAAATTTTGTGGCAGTCATGCTGCCGGCCCCTTCATAAAAACCCTCTAAAAAGACTTTCAGGTTCAAAGTAGTATACGTAGCACAAACGGTTACCGTAACCTGTTGTACCTGATTGCTCGTACATCCATTTCCGTTGGTATAAGTATACGTGATATTGTATGGCCCTCCGGCACCGGCAGTGGCTGGATTAAATGTATTGCCGCTGATGCCCGGGCCACTGAAACTGCCTCCGGGTTGTGAACCGGTTAATGAAACTGCTGCATCCGTTGTACAATAAGTGGTTGCCAGTCCGCTGAAACTGATCGCTGTTAACGGGTTCACCGTTACCACTATCACAGATGAAGTTTCCTTGCAATCGGCATTATTGGTTACTTCAACACTATAATTACCCGCAGTGCCCACATTTATTCCTGCCGTGGTTTGCCCGGAACTCCATAAATAACTACTGCCGGCTGATGCGGTTAAAGTCACAGATCCACCCTGGCAGAAAGTGGTAGGGCCTCCGGCAGATGCAGTAGCTGTTGGTGTACTCACAGTGATCGTTGTATTAACCGCGGAAGAAAATCCATTCCCGTCAGTAACCGTTAAAGTATACGTAGTATTGGATACCGGTGAGGCAACGGGATTGGAAATATCCGAATTGTTCAGGCCGGTTGCCGGTGACCACACATAAGTAAAGGGCGAACTGCCGCTAACGGTTGATGTTAGTTGTGCGGAGGCTCCGTTGCAAATGGTAATTCCTCCTCCGTTAATTTGCACAACAGGCCCGGCAGTGGATATGCCGGTGAATGCTATACTACCGGTATTGGTCACAGTATTGGCTATCAGCAGTTTTATACCGGTACTGGCTGCACTGTATTTTATCCACGGAACTGATCCGGCATATTTTGCCATGGATATGCCCGCATCTGAGCCGGTAATATCTTCCGCAACATAAGTTGCATTTATGTTGTAAACAGGATTGCTGATGCCATTGTTTCCAATGATCCAGTAACGGTTAAGGTAATCAGTTGCATTGGTATTTAAAGGATGCTTTGCTTTTACAAGGCTCACTCCAGCATAAGCCCCTGCAGCATAAGTACCCGATGTAAAATTGATCGTTACCGGTGAATAAGCTGCCATGCCGGTATTATCACCTACGGGAAACAGGTAGGAACCATTTACAGTAAAGACTTTTCTCAATGCTCCTGCCCCGTCTGCTATGATCATCCTGGATGCAGAGAACGGGCTTCCCGACACTGCTGCCGTTCCGCTCAATGTTAGGTTATTTGCTCCCAGGTTCAGATTACCTGCTGCAAGATTTAGTATACCAGCTACCGTTATATTTCCACCGGTTGATGCCATGCCTGTAGTTTGTGTAATTGTAAGATTATTATACCCTGTGGCTCCGTTAAAAGCCGGGATTGTCTGATTACTGCCATTAAAATTCAGGGTACTAACCGTAACAGTAAAACTGTTCGTACCGGGAGTGAAAATTCCTGCTACTCCGATAGTTCCGGTTGAGGCCAGCGTTCTTGCTCCCGTACTGGAAGAAGTCAGATGCCCGTAATTATTTGCTGCAATGGTTTGTGCCGAAGACCCTGCAAAATCTACTTTGGAAGTTGCAGATAATACGGTGGAACCAAATCCGGTTGGCATACCTGTATTACTGGTTAATTTATACGTTGCTCCATTTGAAACAGAAAATTGTTTTGCACTATTTCCTGTAACGGAAAAGCCGCCGTTGCTGAATATTCCGGACTGTACCAACAGGTTACCCTTTACAATGCTGCTTGTAATTGCAGAGACCAATGTAACCCCGGATGCATTTGTATTATTCAATGCCAGGTTGTTATACGTGATCCCGCTACCGGTTGTTACAGTTTGTGCCGCAAGGCTGCCATTATAATTCACCGTACTGGACGTACCCGGTAATAGTGTACCAAATGAGTT
>JBBKWV010000149.1:0-5951 GCA_037969135.1 Ferruginibacter sp. | reverse complement strand
ATGCACTGGAACGCACCAATAAAAAATTTATTGACAGGTTCACGAGGATGGAAAAGGAAGCTGCATTGGGAAATAAATTTTTACATGATATGTCGTTAACGGAAATGGATGCATTGTGGAATAAGATAAAGAAAAACAATATTTAATTTTTTGTATTAAACCTGCATAAATAGTTGCAAAAATCAATAACATTTCGCCACGTACTTTATAAAAATGCTTATTTTTTACTGGCAGCGGCCTGGTTAGTTACACTTTCTTTTATTGTTGACAATTACTGGTCGGCAAATTCTTCCATAAAATCTGTTCAAAACAAAGTCAATTCCTATATCCTGGATCAGGAAGAGGATATTGAAAAACTGGTCAACGACAATAAAACCATTCCCGCAATTATCGGGGGAAATTATTCAAAAGATTTTCTGGAGGAAATTACACAAAAAAAATATTTTTTGTTTTTGTATAATATTGACAATACCGGCTACGAGTCATTGATATTCTGGAATACAAAACAGGTTTTGCCATATCCTTCTCTGTTATATGCGAATAAACCTTTTGGTTTTGTGCAATTGGAAAATGGTTATTATGTCTGGAAGAGATATACTATAGGGCAGGTTAAATTGCTGGCTTTAATACCTGTAAAGTGGAATTATATCATTCCCAGTGAGTATCTTAAAAACGGGTTCGTAAATGATCCTTCTCTTTCACTTAATTATGATATTACAGCCGGAGCTGGCAAGGGTGTTTCCATCAAATCGGTTAATGGTGAGGAGCTCTTTTTTCTGATACAGAAAACTTCAAGAACTGATTACAGGAATAACCAGATATCTGTATTATTGCGTTTACTGGCCACGTTAATGTTATTCATTTTTATTCATTTAACTGCGAGTTATTTTGCGGTTAAAAAATTGTGGCAGGGAATATTGTTTTTTCTAATACCTGTTGTGGGATTGCGGATACTGAGTTATTATTATCCGATACCGTTAAATTTCAGGCAATTTGAATTATTTGACCCAACAGTTTACGGATCAGGATATTTTTTAAGATCATTGGGAGATCTGTTTTTAAATTCTCTTTTATTTATCTGGTTTGTTTTATTTGTCAGACATTTTTTACAGCTGAAAACTTTTGAATTAAAAATAAAATATCCATTGACAAAATGGGCATTTTTAACCTTTGTCTGTGTTTTATTACTTTTTATTACTTATGAATTGAGTGATATCATACGGTCAATGGTTGCCGATTCACAGATTTCATTCGATGTCATTAATTTCTTTTCACTTAATATGTATAGTGTAGTTGGGTTCATCGTTCTTTGCTGTATGTCAATTGGATATTATTTTTTATGCCAGTCGCTGCTTTACCTTGTGAAACCATTCTTTCCTAAAATATTAATTCCACTGGTCTTATTGGTTTCCATATGCGGCCTGGTTGTTCTTAGTTTCAATATTGGAAATTTTTCTGTTGAATTTGAATTGATCGTACTTATCTGGTTATTGTTGTTTTTATTCCTGATAAATAATGTTTATCTGAATTTACAGGCAACACGTATCGATTCATCGAGACTTGTTTTTTGGTTGATCTTTTTTTCTGTTTCCATTACTACCATCATTATAATAGAAAATACAAATAAAGAATTGCGTCAACGGCGCCATTATGCAGAAATATTGTCAACCAAAGCTGACCCATCCAATGAAACACTTATCAACACCATGCTTACGGATTTCCGTGCCGATTATTTGTCATCAAATTTTAAACGGTTACAGGAAGATGAATTAACCAATCATAATTTTAAAGACAGTCTTATCAATGGGAATTTTTCTGCTTATACCAATAAATATGAAACCAGAATATTCACGTATACTTCTGATGAAAAACCACTGTACAATGAATTGGGTACCGGATACAATGAATTAAATACCATCCTGAAAGCCCAGACCAAGATCACGAGTATCCCCGGGCTTTATTATTATGATGAATCCTTTGATAGGTTTAGTTATATCAGTAAAAAAACACTAAACGATACATCCGGAAGATTACTCGGCTATGTTTTTATCTTGGCAAGCCCGCGTAAATTCATGAATGATGCACTTTATCCGGAGTTGTTCAACAGGGGGAAAAATAACTCAATTGAAAATTCGTCGGTTTACGCTTTTGCCATTTATGATAACTGGAAACTGATCAACAGCCATAATGATTATCCTTTTGCTACTTCAATCAAAAAAGCAAGTTTCCCCAATCAGCAGTTTTTTCAAATTCAGAAAAAGGATTATAGCGAACTCTGGTACTATGCAGGGGCAGACAGAATGGTCGTCATTGCCAAAGAGAATAAACTGATTATAGAATCCATTACATTGTTTTCCTACTTATTCTGTGGTTTTTTGTTGCTGACAGGCGTTTTCTGGTTAATTAATGTAATGATCAAATCGAGGCTTAAATTGAGTGAACTGAGGGCTTATTGGCAGTTATCTATTCGAAGCCAGATACATGGAACGATCATTTTTATCAGTGTTGTATCGTTTTTGGTTATCGGTGTTGCAACCATCCTGTTTTTTATCGGAAGGTATGAGATCAATAACCGCGAAAAACTAAGCCGTACCATTCACATCATGGAAGAAGCGGTGAAAAATTCTATCGGAAGCGGATGGAAAATGAATGACACTTTAAGCATCTCTAATAAGGATAATTATGAAAAGCTGGAATCGGCCATTAATCAAATCTCAGAGATCCATGGTAATGATGTAAATCTGTACGATCTGGAAGGCAATCTGAACATTTCTTCTTTGCCATTACCATACATAAAAGGGATATTAAGTACCAAGATGGAGCCGATGGCTTATTATCATTTGAATTCAAAAAATGAAGTACAGTATTTTCAAAAAGAAAATATCGGCCAGTTAAATTATGTGAGTAATTATATTCCGGTAATTGATGCTGCAGGAGATAAATATGCTTATTTGAACATTCCTTTTTTTACTTCTGAAAGTAATTTGAAAAAAGAAATTTCCAATTTCCTCGTTACCATTATTAATCTCAACGCTTTTATCTTTTTAATTGCCGGTATTGTCGCATTATTTATTACACATCGTATCACAAAATCATTTGCTGTGATAAGTGAGAAAATGAAAAAGATAAACCTTGAAAAGAGAAATGAATATATTGAATGGGAGCGTGATGATGAATTGGGAGCCCTTGTAGTGGAGTATAATAAAATGGTCAGTAAACTGGATGATAGTGCGAAAGCCCTTGTTAAAACAGAAAGGGAAGGGGCATGGAGAGAAATGGCAAGACAGGTTGCCCATGAGATCAAAAATCCGCTTACTCCCATGAAACTGAGTATGCAGTTTTTACAGAATTCAATTGAAAGCAATGCACCTAATGTAAAAGAACTGACTGAAAGTGTAGTCCGTACGTTGATTGAACAAATTGATCACCTGAGTCAGATCGCCGGTGAATTCAGTCAGTTTGCCAATATTGAAAATTCTAAGAAAGAATATTTTGATTTGAATGATGCAGTAATAACGATATTGAATTTGTACGCTGCCAATGACCGTTTGCACATATCGAATAATCTGCTTCCCCAAAGGATCATGATAGAAGCGGATAAAACACATATAAACAGGCTGTTTACAAACTTGTTGCTGAATGCACTGCAGGCTATTCCTGAAACTGCCATTGCAAAAGTGATTGTAACAGAAACAATCATTGGTTCTGATGTCATCATTGCCATTGCAGATAATGGTACTGGGATTGCTGAAGAAATCCGTTCTAAAATTTTTACACCCAACTTTACCACTAAAACCTCCGGTACGGGTTTGGGCCTTGCCATGTGTAAACGAATGGTAGAACAGGCGAAAGGTGAGATATGGTTTGAAAGCAACGTGGAAGAAGGAACCACATTTTTTGTAAAACTTCCAATTGCCGGATGACCCCAAAAAAATATTTTATCTTTTGAAAAATACAAATTCGGCAAAACTTGTAACAATAACTAGATCTGTTTTGTTTTTTTTCTCTTGTTGATGTATTCCTCAAATTCGATCAGGCTAAAACTGCTCAAATTCTTTTCTTTTGGCAAGAATGCTTTTTGTGCACATAGCACTGCATAATTTGTGTCATCTAATCCATCCGTGTGGTGGGCATCCGGGTTGATAGAGATCAAAACATTTTTTTCTAAAGCATAAGGAATAAAACGCCAGTCAATATCAAGTCTGCTCGGATTGGCATTTAATTCTATAACAACCTGCTGCAATGCACAGGCATCAATGATTTTTTTATGATCAACCGGGTATCCTGGTCTGCTCAAAAGTAATCTGCCCGTCATATGCCCCAAAATAGTTGTATAGGGATTTTCAATAGCTTTTAACAGGCGCATCATGGCCTTTTCTTCAGACATCTTGAGGTTACTGTGTACAGAAGCTATCACCAGGTCGAAAGTTGCCAATACATTATTGGAATAATCGAGATTGCCATCATTCAATATATCTGATTCTATACTTTTGAAAATTTTAAATGGTTTTAATTTTTCATTCAGTTCATCAATATACAGGTGTTGTTCTCTGATTTTTTCTTCGGAAAGGCCCTGTGCATAAAATGCCGACTTACTGTGGTCACTCAATACCAGGTATTCAAGCCCCCTTTCTATGGCAGCAGTTGCCATCTGCTCTATCGTATTACTGCCGTCGCTCCAATTACTGTGACAATGTATAATGCCTTTAATATCATTTGATTGAATAATGGCCGGTATAGCATCGTTTTTGGCTATTTCAATAATTTCTGCATTTTCTCTTAAGCAGGCAGGTATGAATTGTATTCCTGCAGCTTTAAAATATGCTGTTTCATCAGTAATATCATTCATGGGTTTACGAAGAAAAGATTGAAAAGCAGTATTAAAAGAATCGGATGAAGAAGTTTGAATCAGCATTTCTGCAAACCGGGAAGAAAGGCAGCTATATAATTTTACATTTATTCCGAGATCAGTGGTATAAAGAAAAGTATTTTCCGACCGTTCTTTTAATGTAAATCCAACAACGGAATGCATCAGATCTTCTATATTATTTTCGGAAGTATCAATCAGGAATTCCAATGCATTTATGATCTCATCCTGGCGTTTAAAATTTCCGGTAATGGCAATCTTATTTTCAGGGAAAATGCGTTTAATAAAACCAAGTACTACCGGAACTACCAAAGCTACTGTGGCATATAAGTGGCTTCCCTTATTTTTAAAATAGAATTCGATTGAATCAATTACATTTTGTTGTGTTTTCTCACCAAATCCTTTGAATAATTTTAAACGGTTTTCTTTGCAGGCATACAACAATTCCCCGGGCGTTTCCACTTCCATTTCTTTCCAGATCGTGTGGATTTTCTTAGGGCCGATGCCTTTAATATTTAACATCTCTAAAACCCCGGGAGGGGTATTTTTTATCAAATCTTCCAGAATTTTCAATTCTTCATTCTCCAAAAGCTCCACAATTTTTTTTGCTGAGGAGTCTCCGATTCCTTTTAAAGAGGATATTTTTTCTGTTGGAATTTCAGATAATTGCACGGATAAATTTTCAATTGCGAAGGAAGCTGAAGCATAGGATTTTGATTTAAAACTATTTTCACCGTGTATATCCATCAGCTTAGAAAGCAATGAAAAGGTATCTGCAATTTTATAATTATCCATAGGTCAAATGTAATAATTACTTGCTAAAAAAAAGGGGATTGTTTTTTTAAAAATGGCATTTTAAGCAGGGGATACTGTATGCTGAAAACCTTGCCTGGCGGTACTTGTATAAAAAAAGTCCCGGTGAACCGGGACTTACTATCTTTTGCTTTTCATTAAAGCAAAACTTACTTCTTTTTAGGAGCAGCTTTCTTAGCAGCTTTCTTAGGAGCAGCTTTCTTAGCAGCAGCTTTTTTAGGAGCAGCTTTCTTAGCAGCAGCTTTTTTAGGAGCAGCCTTCTTAGCAGCAG
>JBBKWV010000148.1:0-7819 GCA_037969135.1 Ferruginibacter sp. | reverse complement strand
CCTTCACCTGTTTCAAAAGAAGAAGAATATAACAATTCGCCATAATCAACCGCATAACCGGCATTCTGTTTTACTTTATTATTTTTATAGATTGTATGGGTAAAACTGGTTTCCGGAGGCAAAAGATTGGAAGACACATCATTTACCACGTTAATCAATCTTTTATTAATGCCATTGTGAACAGTTAAAAAATAAACAGCAGTATCTGTAAATAAACTAAGTTTATCACTCATCTGTAAACTATCGTACTTGTACAATTGTTTATCAGCCTTTCCGTCATTCATCTGTCCGTAAAATTCAATGAAATCTGAAACTGTAAAAATTCCAGCTGAAACGGAAGTATATATGGCTACTTCTTTCCCGTTGCGCCACAATTGAAATTGTTCAGCGGGGGTATTGGTTAAACCAATGGCAGAAAGTGCCGGTTGTGTTATCCGGTATAAACCGTTGCTTCCTACATTAAATTTATAATACGTCTGGCCGAAATCTATCCATTCGTTGTTGTAAGTCTGGGCACAAACTGTTATGGCAGACAATAAAAAAACAATTCCAAGTAAATATTTTCTCATTCGAAAAATTTCAGGTTAAATATCCAATATACAAAAACCCATTTTGCAAGAAATTATTGCTCAAATATTGGATATGGCAAAAAATAGGTTTGGTTGAAAGTTGTTCAGATGTAAAGAGTTAACAAATATAAATTAATCATTCCAAATTTTTGAGCATTTTTTGGATAATTTTGGAGCAAAATATTAAATATTCATGATCAATATCATTGAGGAATTGAAATGGCGGGGTATGATTCAGGATATCATGCCGGGTACAGAGGAACAATTATTAAAAGAAATGACCACCGTTTATATTGGTTTTGACCCAACTGCAGACAGTTTACATATAGGAAGCCTGGTGCCGATACTTTTATTACTGCATCTTCAAAAAGCAGGCCACAAGCCCATTGCATTGGTTGGTGGAGCTACCGGCATGGTTGGTGATCCAAGCGGGAAAAATGAAGAACGCAACCTGTTAAGTGAAGAAATCCTGCAAAAAAATGTTATCGGTGTAAAGGCTCAGCTGGAAAAATATCTTGATTTCGACAAATCCAGAACGAATGCAGCAGAAATGGCCAATAACTATGATTGGTTTAAGGAGATCAACTTCCTCAGCTTCATCAGGGATATTGGAAAACATATAACGGTAAATTATATGATGGCCAAAGACAGTGTTAAAAAGCGGCTGGAAGGTGAATCGGGCATGTCTTTTACTGAATTTACCTACCAGTTGATCCAGGGTTATGACTTTTACTGGCTTTATAATAATAAGAACTGTAAGCTGCAGATGGGCGGAAGCGATCAATGGGGCAATATCGTTACCGGTACAGAATTGATCCGCAGAAAAACATCGGGTGAGGCTTTTGCTTTTACCTGCCCGTTGATAAAAAAGGCAGATGGCGGTAAATTTGGAAAGACAGAATCCGGAAATATCTGGCTGGATGCCGGTAAAACAACCCCCTATCAGTTTTATCAGTTTTGGTTAAATGCCAATGATGCAGATGCAGAAAGCTGGATCAAGATCTTTACTTTCCTGGATCAACAAATTATCAGTGATTTAATTTCGGAGCATAAAAAGGATGCTTCTAAAAGGCTTTTACAAAAAATGCTTGCAAAAGAAGTAACCAGTTTTGTTCATGGCAAAGAGGAATATCAATTGGCAGTGGAAACCACAGGTAAGCTATTTGTAAACCAACATGCAACAGCGGAAAGCCTTAGCGTAGATGATCTTGAAACCATGGAAGGTGTAATGAAAATTGATTTCCCAAAAGAAAAATTTTCACCGGGCATTGATATTGTTTCTTTTTTAACAGAAACCAATATTTTTCCGAGTAAAGGAGAAGCAAAGAAAATGGTCATGGGCGGTGGTGTGAGTATCAACCGGGAAAAAGTAAATGATATAACGGCTACCCTAACAGAAGTTAATTTCCTGCACAATAAATATATGCTGGTACAAAAAGGAAAGAAAAATTATTTCCTGGTAAAGGCGGTTTAAAAAAGATCTGAAGAACGATCACTCAACATCCACCTGCTTCTTTACCACCGCATTTTCTTTTATTTCCTGAACAAACACCCGTTCTTTTAGCAGGTACCCGTTCCCGTGTTCACAAAAGTGCACTTTCAAATTTTCGATGCTGATGGGGTTGCCCGTTGGTAGATCTGCAATATTGCTGTGGGTGATATCGTGACCGTCGATGATCATAACCAACCCGCTGCCAATTGCTTCCATCTTATTGCCTTCTGTGATCAGCATGCCGGTATCTTCCCCCAATCCCAAACCGATACAGGAAGGATTGGTAGCAATTGCCTGGGCCAGTCTGCCAAATCGTCCTCGCTTCTCAAAATGTGAATCAATGATCACATTATCAATAAAACCCAAACCGCTTGTTAATTTCACTTCCCCTTTTAAATGAGCCCTGGTTGCATTTCCTTCATAGATCATGGTGTTGCTCATTGCCATGGCACCTGCAGAAGTTCCGGCAATCAAAAAATCGGATTCTTCCTGGTATCTTTTCATTAATATATCAAGGAATTCTGTACCTCCGAAAATACTGGTTAGCCTTAATTGATTTCCGCCGCTAAACATTACGCCATCACAGTTTCGCAATCGATCCAGGTATTCTTCATTGCCCACTTCCGACCGGTTACGGATATTCATAACGCCGATATCTGTACAGCCTATTTTACCAAAAGCATCCAGGTAATTATCTCCTACTTCAATGGGAATCATGCTGGCTGTAGTAATTACTTCAATCCTCGTAGAGGGGCCACCAGTCTCTTCAACGATACGCCTGAGTATGCCCAGTTCAAAAAAATTGAGATTGTTGCGATGGATCTGTCCCGTTTCCAGGTCAGTCCCTTTGTCTTCAGCACCACCTATGGCAAGCAGCTTTCCTTTTGCAAATTGCATGTATGCATTTTTGTGATTAACGCAAAATTAAGGGAAAACGTATTTTATGAACATGCAAAAATTATATATCAATATTAAATTGTAAATGAACAGGTTGCTTTAATTTTCAATTAATCCGCTCTTAAACATTTCCCGTTTTTCGTTTTTGTTTTTGTTAACCAATAAGATTAACTTAATTTCCTGACTTAATTTTTCTTACTAAATAGTATATATGAAGATTGTAGAAATAAAAATACTGAGAGGACCCAATTACTGGAGTGTACGCCGCACCAAACTGATACAAATGAAACTGGATCTGGAAGAAATGGAACAGCGGCCCACCAATCTTATTGAAGGTTTCAGGGAAAGGCTGGAAAATATGTTTCCGACCATGATTGAACACCGCTGCAGTGTTGGTACGAGAGGAGGATTTTTTGAAAGAGTGGACGAAGGCACCTGGATGGGGCATGTGATTGAACATATTGCTCTGGAAATGCAAACCATTGCGGGAATGGACACCGGTTTTGGAAGAACAAGGGGCACAGGGATTGAAGGGGAATATTATGTTTGTATCAGTTATATGGAAGAAGATGCCGGTGTTTATGCTGCAAAAGCAGCCGTAAGGGTTGCACAGGCGCTGACAGACAACGTAGCATATGATCTTGCCGAAGATATCATGAAACTCCGGGAAATCAGGGAAGATACCAGATTGGGGCCAAGTACCGGTTGCATTGTAGATGAAGCAGCAAAAAGAGGCATCCCTTATATCAGGTTAAACAAACACTCTCTTGTTCAATTGGGATATGGTGTGCATCAGAAAAGGATCAGGGCAACCATTGCCAGCACAACCGGTAATATTGCTGTAGATATTGCCTGTGATAAAGAAGAAACCAAAAACCTCCTCGGTGCCGCAGAAATTCCGGTACCAAAAGGAGACGTGGTGCGTACAGAAGAAGGACTACAAAAAGCGATTGACCGTATCGGCTATCCCGCGGTCATCAAACCGATAGATGGGAATCACGGCAAAGGAAATACGACCAATATTACCGACTGGGAACAGGCACTTAAAGCTTTTGCTGCTGCCAAAGAATATGGCCGCAGTGTGATCGTGGAAAAATATATCACCGGTTTTGATTTCAGGATACTGGTGATCGATTATAAATTTATCTGCGCAGCTCTCCGTACCCCTGCTTCAGTTGTAGGTGATGGCAAACACAGTATTCAGTATCTGCTGGATGAAGTGAATAGTGACCCCCGCCGTGGATATGGCCATGAAAAAGTATTGACACAGATCACTGTTGACCAGTTTACACAGAAAATGCTGGATGAAAAAGGATACTCACTGGAAACCATACCTGCAAAAGATGAACTGGTACTTTTAAAACCTACGGCAAACTTATCTACCGGTGGTACCAGTACAGATGTTACGGATGAGGTTCATCCTTCCAATATCATCATGTGTGAGCGCATTTCCAAGATCATCGGATTGGATATCTGCGGAATTGACATCATGGCCAGCGACCTGAGGACACCGGTTACAGAAAACGGAGGTGCCATCCTGGAAGTGAATGCTGCACCCGGTTTCAGGATGCATATTGACCCTTCAGTTGGCCTGCCGCGTAATGTTGCCGAACCAGTTGTTGACATGTTGTTTCCGAAAGGAAGCGCCGGTAATATTCCCATCATCGCCATTACCGGAACAAATGGAAAAACAACTACCACCAGGTTAACGGCACATATTGCAAAAACTGCCGGTTACAAAGTGGGATATACCACCAGTGATGGTGTGTATATTCAAAATCACCTGATGATGAAGGGCGATTGTACGGGCCCGGTATCCTCTCAATTTGTATTAAAAGATCCAACAGTGGATTTTGCAGTGCTTGAATGTGCTCGCGGCGGTATCTTAAAGAACGGACTGGCATTTCAAAACTGTGATGTGGCAATTGTTACCAATATCAGTGCAGATCATATCGGTTTGGGCGGCATTGATTCTATGGAGCAAATGGCTAAAGTTAAAGCCGTGGTTCCCGAAACAGTTTTCAAACATGGATATGCCATTTTAAATGCGGATGACGACCTCGTGTATGCCATGCAGAAAGGTTTAACCTGCAATATTGCTTTGTTCAGTATGGATGAAAACAATCCAAGGATCATGGAACATTGTAAAAAAGGAGGATATGCTGCCGTTTTTGAAAACGGATACATCAGCATTATGAAAGGAACCTGGAAGATCCGGGTGATCAAAGTGGCAGAAGTTCCTGTAACATATGGTGGAAAAGCTTTACATAATGTCATGAATTGCCTTCCGGCCGTTTTGAGTACTTATTTCTGGAGAAATATTGAAATAGATGATATCAAACTGGCATTACAAACATTTATACCATCAGCTACACAAACACCGGGCCGACTGAATATGTTCCAGTTCAAGCATTTTAAATTCCTGGTTGATTTTGCGCACAACCCTGCCGGTCTGGAATTATTATGTGATTTTGTAAGTAAAGTAGAAGGGGAACCAAAAGTAGGAATCATCAGTGGTACCGGTGATCGCAGGGATGAAGACATCAAAGAATTGGGCAGGATCTCCGGCAGGTATTTTGATGAGATCATCATCCGCCAGGATAAGCACCTGCGTGGAAGAACAGCCGAAGAAATTGTGAATCTTTTAGTAGAAGGCATCAATGAAACCAAAACAAAGGAAATACCGATTGAAATTATTTATAATGAAAAGGAATCCATCATGTTTGCATATGAAAATGCAAAACCGGGATCTTTGATCACGATCATGTGTGATGTAGTTACAGAAGCACTGGACCTGATAAAGGGATTAAAAGAAAAGGAAGATGCATTGGCCAATAGCTTTTAATCAAATCAGTACATGCTAAATAGAATCAAATATTGTGAGAAAAGGTACCCTGTTATCCACAAAGTAGATGACCGTGAAATATTATTTCAAAATTCATTTGGTACATTTTTTTACAACCCTTATTTTTGCACTCCCAAATAATTTTGGGGAAATGATTGGGTTATGGTGTAAAGGTAGCACAACAGATTTTGATTCTGTTTGTCTAGGTTCGAATCCTAGTAACCCAACATAAAAGAGGCCGTCTCATTAATAAATGAGACGGTTTTTTATTGCCTGTTATTTTTGGGTGCATATTTTGGTTATTTATGTTTTGGCGTTGCAGATATTGGATTGAGTTTAAAAAAGAAGCAAAAACAGCGGATTTAAGCCGCTTTTTTCCTCAGATTATGTGCTAAGGCCAATAATCCTGCTTCAATGCTTACTTTTTGTTTGCCCCTAAGCATAAAGCGTTTGAACCCGTGGTTATTTTTTATGTTGGCAAAAACAGGTTCTACATCCCAGCATCGTTGCTTTCGCTTTTTTATTCCTTCTTCACTTAATAAGCGTTGGTTGGCTTGGTGTTTTAATTCGTTGAGCTGATGATTAATTTCTATTACACGCTCGCCTTTACTTTTGTGGCAGGCTCCGTTTAGCGGACAGTTGTTGCAATTTTTTGCCTGATATTTTGTTACGGTTTGTATAAATCCGGTGGAGGTTATTTTATTGTAAGTTCCTTTGTTTTGCATGCGTTGTCCCATTGGGCATACATAATAATCCTGCTCTTTGTTATAATGCAATTTATCTGCTGCAAATGATTTTTTGTCTTGGATATCGGTGTTTTGTTCTCTGTCAAACTGATTATGTTTTACATAAGCAGTAATATTTTGATCGTACAGGTATTGATAGTTTTCCTGAGATCCGTATCCGGCATCGGCTGTTACTACATCAGGAGTTAACTGATGTAGTTGTTTAAAGTCATTAAGATGTTGGGGTAAGGTTGTACTGTCGGTTGTGGCCTGGTGGATACTGTAATGGGTAATGTATTGATTGTTGCTGCTTACTTGTAAATTATAACCAGGTTTTAATTGTCCGTTTTTCATGTGGTCTTCCTTCATGCGCATAAACGTGGCATCAGGGTCGGTTTTTGAGTAGCTTTTTCTACCCTCTCCAATTATTTTTTCCTGGGCTTCGTACCTGTCCAAAGCCGCCGGCCAGTTTTTCTTTGCGTAATTAAGCTTTTGTTTTACCTGTTTGTTTACCGTTTTGTCTTTTAAGACTGCATCTATTTTGGCAATGGTTTGCTCTACCTTGTGTTTATCTATTTTATCAAAACCATCCGGATCGGTATCATCTAACTCACTGGCAGCAACACCCTGTGCGTACTTCCACAACTCATCTAACTGAAGTTTAATCTTTTCTTTATTGGTCTTAATGGCATTGCCCCATACAAACGTGTAGCGGTTGGCATTGGCTTCTATTTTAGTGCCATCGGTATACAGTTCTTTTAAACTCAACAAGCCTTCGGCTGCTAAAAGTTGCACTACCTGTGTAAATATTTTTTTAAGCGGTTCTTTTAATCGTTCGCCTCTGAAGCGGTTGATGGTGTTGTGGTCTGGCGTACTCATACCGCTCAACCACATAAAGTGAATGTTTTGCTGAAGTGCTTCTTCTATTTTACGGCTGCTGTAAATATTATTGATATAAGCATACACTAGCACTTTTAATAACATGCCGGGATGGTAACTGCTGGCTCCACCGGTTTTATACTGGCGTGCCAGCGGCTGTATATCTATTTTACTCAGCACTTCATCCACTACTCTTACAGGGTGGTTGATTGCTATTAGCTCATCCAGGCTCGGTGGAAGAAGCATCGCCTGGCGTTGATGATAAGCTTTAAATACGGGTTGTAATACGGGGCCTTTTGCCATAACAACAAGACCGCTTTTATATCTGCAACATTGCTTCTGTGCAAATTTTAGTTTTCTACATCTGTGGATTACTTAAATACAAAAGAGGCTGCCCTTTTGAGACAGCCTC
>JBBKWV010000147.1:0-9034 GCA_037969135.1 Ferruginibacter sp. | reverse complement strand
ACCGGAATGGCAGAATGTATCATTGCCGGAGGAACCGAAAGCATGAGTCTTGTGCCAACTGCCGGATGGAAAACCGTACCGGCATATTCAATCGCCAAAGAGGAACCCGATTATTATTTGAGCATGGGATTAACAGCAGAAGCTGTTGCCAAAGAGTATGCTGTAAGCAGGGAAGATCAGGATGCATTCAGTTATAACAGCCACCTGAAAGCTGGCAATGCAATCAAAGAAGGATATTTTAAATCTGGCATTTTACCCATTACAGTTGACCAGATTTACCTGGATGCAAAAGGTAAAAGACAAGAGAAATCTTATGTGGTAGATACAGATGAAGGCGTTAGGGCCGATACTTCATTGGAGGGTCTGGCGAAGCTCAAGCCTGCTTTTGCTGCGGGTGGTAGTGTAACCGCAGGTAATTCTTCACAAACCAGTGATGGAGCAGCTTTTGTTATTGTAATGAGTGAGCGGATGATCAATGAATTGGGACTTAAACCCATTGCCCGTCTGGTAAATTGTGCAAGTGCGGGTGTGCATCCACGTATCATGGGCATTGGCCCGGTAGAAGCAGTGCCAAAAGTGCTGAAACAGGCAGGAATGAATCTTTCTCAAATAGACCTGGTTGAACTGAATGAAGCATTTGCTTCCCAGGCATTGGCAGTGATCAGAAAACTGGAATTGAACCCCGAAATTGTAAATATCAACGGAGGAGCAATAGCACTTGGCCATCCTTTGGGCTGCACCGGTTGTAAACTGACCATTCAGATAACCAATGATATGAAAAGGCTGAACAAGAAATACGGTATCGTAACCGCTTGTGTTGGCGGCGGGCAGGGAATTGCCGGCATTATTGAAAACATCAATTAGCATTTGCTTATTTAATGTAAAACAAAAGTTAAACAAACTTAATTGAATGATCAAAGCAGTTGAATGCAGATAAATGTTGTAATTTGCAACCACGTATCAAAAATAGCAGACTACATATTATTTTAAAAAACCTCTCCTGCGTATTTATTCTATGCACGTTTCTGTTAAGTATTACGCCTAAACAGTTTTTGCATTTTATTGTTGCCACACATGATGATGTAAGATCAAAAAAGATCCATGAAGGGCAACAATACAATACCGATGGGTATAATTGTGATTGCAATAGTATCGTGGCTACGTCTCCATTTTCAGGGATTGCTGATTTGCCAATTGTTCAAAAACTGATTCATCATACTTTTTATCCCGTTGCATATAAAGTACCACTTTCGGCCGGTGATATTATGTATGCCAACCTCAGGGGCCCGCCTGTTATTTCTCCTGTTGGATGATTATATGTATCCATCAATGAATGGATTCTTGAGATCCAGTATACTGTTTTACAAACAATTTTCAGGTTCATTATTTATATCGATTAAGATATGAAACGATTTCTTCTTTTATTTTCATTCTGCTCATTTGCTTTTTTCAATAAATTGATTGCAGATCCTTTTATAATAAAAGGGAGTTTAACCGGTATAGTAAAAGATGCGAAAACCGGATTGACGCTTGCGGGCGTTTCCATTTATATTGCCGATTTAAAAACAGGCACAAATACAAATATGCATGGAGCATTTAGTATCAGTAATATCAGTGAGGGATATCATTTGATAGAAGTATCTCATATTGGTTATTCTACCATCGCAGAGATTATTAATATTCAGGGTGACTTAAAAATGATATTTTCTTTAACGGAAGCGATCATTGAAAACAATGCAGTGATCGTTACCGGTGTTACCAAAGCCACTCAGTTAAAAAAAGTGCCATTTCAGGTTGCTGTAATGCGAAAAGATGAACTGCAACAAAGTGCATCCACAAATATCATTGATGCGATAACCAGGAAAGCGGGGGTATCTTCTTTATCTACCGGTCCTGCAATTTCCAAACCGTTGATCAGGGGATTGGGATACAATCGTGTATTGACGATCAATGATGGTGTGCGACAGGAAGGACAGCAATGGGGCGATGAACATGGTATTGAAATTGATGAGGCCAGTGTAAATAAAGTAGAAGTGTTGAAAGGGCCGGCTTCATTGGTTTATGGCAGTGATGCCATGGCCGGAGTGATCAATATCATCACCAATGTTCCTGTACAGGCTAATACCATAAAAATGAATGCCGGAACAAATTTCCAAACGAACAACAGGTTAAGGAGTTTGTATGGAAATTTTGCCGGTAATATAAATGGCATCAACTGGAATCTTTATGGCACAACAAAAGCAGCAGCCGATTACCGGAATAAATTTGATGGTTATGTTTTTAATTCAAAATTCAATGAACAGAATTTTGGCGGATATATCGGATACAACGGAGGCTGGGGATTCAGCCATTTATTGCTGAGTAGTTTTGATCTAAGCTCCGGTTTGGTAGAAGGAGAGCGGGATGCGGATGGATTTTTTATCAAAAATATTGCCGGAGGCTTAACAACAAGAGCTACCAATGAAGATTTTAAAAGGGTAGATCCTGAAATTCCCTACCAGCATATCCGTCATTTTAAGATTGCTACGGATAATAATTTTAAGATCGGAAATAATCGTTTAGCCCTCAATGTTGGCTGGCAGCACAACCAACGGGAAGAGTTTGGCAATCCGGATGATCTGAATGAAAGGGTTTTATTTTTTGATCTGAAAACGGTGACCTATTCTGCTCAATTTCATTTTAAAGAAAAAAAAGGTTGGAAACCATCCATTGGATTAAGTGGCATGCAGCAGGATAATCTGAATAAAGGAATAGAGCAATTGATCCCAGATTACAGCCTGGAAGATATTGGTGGTTTTGGTTTTTTCCAAAAGGAATTCAGCAAACTTACTATCAGTGGAGGTGTAAGATATGATACAAGAAATATAGATGTTAAAAATTTATTAGACAACACTGCCATAAAAGGGAATGCTTTTAAAAGATCATTTTCAAATTATTCAGGAAGTTTTGGTGCTGCTTACCAGATAAGTAAAACGATCAACATGAAGTTAAATGTAGCCAGGGCATTCAGAGCGCCGTCCATACCGGAACTGGCATCTAACGGAGCACACGAAGGAACGGTGCGTTACGAATATGGAGACAATGATCTGGAAAGCGAGATCAGTACACAGTTTGATGCAGCCATTGAATATACGAATGAACATTTTTCCCTGAATCTTGCAGGTTATTATAATCATTTCAACAATTTTATCTTTTACCGGAAACTGGCATCGGTTGCCGGTGCTGATTCTATCATCCATCAAAACGGTGCAGCACTTACAGCATTTAAATTTGACCAGGAGCAGGCACATTTAGCCGGAATAGAAGCAACTCTGGATATACATCCGCATCCTTTAGACTGGCTGCATTTACAAAATACATTCTCATTGGTTTCTGGTAAATTGAAAGAGAGTATTGAAGGAACCAATAGCCTTCCTTTTATTCCCGCACCTAAATTATTGACGGAGATCCGGGGCGATTTTAAAAACCTGAATAAAACGTTTAAAAATTTTTATGTAAAACTGGAAGTTGAAAACACCTTCAGTCAATCCCATGCATTTACCGCGTATAATACTGAAACAACCTCTGCCGGATATACATTGATGAATGCCGGTATCGGTGCAGATATGATCAATAAAAAAGGGCAAACATTAATGAATATTAATTTTATCGTTACCAATATATCAGACCTTGCATATCAAAGTCATTTAAGCAGGCTGAAATATGCGGCGGAAAATTTTGCTACCGGTAGAAGGGGGGTATACAATATGGGACGGAATTTTAGTATCAAAATAAATATCCCTTTGAATATTAGTCTGAAAATTAAAACAGTAAACAGTTGAATTGACTATTTCGTTAAACTTGGTTAATTTGTAACATGTTAGAAATAAACATTAATACACCTGCGTTGCTTTTCCCGGCAATCACTTTGCTGATGCTCGCTTATACAAACCGTTTTTTATCATTGGCATCACTGGTTAGAAAGCTGCACTCTGAGTATATGAAAGGAGAAGAAACAAGGATCATCGTTTCTCAATTAAAAAACCTCCGTGCCAGACTGAACCTGATCCGCTATATGCAGAGTCTGGGTGTTTTGAGTTTCCTAAGTTGTGTATTGTGTATGTATGCGATTTTTAGAAACTGGATGGAAATGGCTCACTGGATATTTGCAGGCAGCCTGTTGTTCTTATTGGCTTCCATCATTCTTTCATTGCTTGAAATTCTGAAAAGCACCAAGGCGCTGGAGATCATCCTCGAAGAAATAGAAGAGCTGGATGCCGGAAATATTTTTACAGATATTTTTAAACCCGGGGAAAAATAATTTTATTCAAAAACTTTCGGACTGGTTTTTTTATAATTTTTATCATAGCTTATAAAAAAACGAATATATAAAACCCGGCTGAGGCGCATGATCCATGGTTGCAATACAACGAGTAAAACTGCATTTATCCCAAGCCAGTAAAATATCCTGTTGTCTTCGGTAGAAACTCCAATTAATACGAGCCAGGCAACAAAAGTACTTACAGAGAGCGCTACCGCTAATGCATAACTGACATATGCCGTTCCATACCAAAAACCGGGCTCCAGGTCATACTTCTGATCACATACAGGGCAGTTTGAATGCATATTGAATATATGAGATAAGCTCAGTTTTCTATAAGAATTTGAATCCCTGAACATTGGCCCTCTTCTGCAACGGGGGCATTTCATAGTGAAAATACTCCAAAGAAAATTTGGTATCGGTTGTTTTTCCTCACTCATTGTGCAAAATTATTTAATAAAAAATGGAGATTTCCATATTGTGTTTTTATGTTACTGCTACCAAAGGAGCAGATGTTTTTTTTCTTTCACCAATCTGTTGCCTCCACATGGCATAATACAATCCTTTATTTTCCAACAGGCTTTCATGTGTTCCCATTTCTTCCACATATCCTCTTTCCAACACATAGATCCTGTCTGCATGCATAATGGTACTTAACCGGTGAGCGATCAAAATGCTGATCTGTTCTTTCATTGCAGAAATATCTTTGATCGTATTGGTGATCTCTTCCTCGGTAATAGAATCCAGAGAAGAAGTGGCTTCATCAAAAATGAGTAAATGTGGTTTGCGCAATAAAGCCCGGGCAATGGATAATCGTTGTTTTTCTCCACCGGAAAGTTTTAATCCTCCTTCACCAATCACTGTTTCAAGACCGTTCTCTGCTTTATTCAGAATATTATAACAGGCAGCTTTACGCAATACCTCATTCATCTCTGCATCCGTAGCTTCCGGATTTACAAACAATAAATTTTCTTTGATAGTACCTGAAAACAATTGTGTGTCCTGTGTAACAAAACCGATCTGGTTGCGCAGGTCATCAAAGCTGATATTGTTTTCATCAATACCATTGTATAATATTCTTCCTCTTTGCGGACGGTACAACCCAACGAGTAATTTCATCAATGTTGATTTACCGCTTCCCGAAGGCCCAACAAAAGCAATGGTTTCTCCGGTTACTGCAGAAAAACTGATTCCATCAATAGCCTTCTGTGCAGCAGACTGGTGTTTAAAATCCACATCTTCAAAAGCCAGAGAATGAATAGAACCAATATGTTTGGGATCAGCAGAAGTTGGTTCAGGATCTTTTTTCATCAGGGTATCAAAATTAGCCAATGATGCTTCGGCTTCGCGATAGGATATGATGATATTGCCAATTTCCTGTAATGGACCAAAAACAAAAAAGGAAAATACCTGCATGGTTACCAGTTGACCGGCATTCATCCTGTCTTTAAATATCAGCCACATCAACAAAAATAAAATGACCTGTCGTAAAGTATTTACAAATGTTCCCTGAACAAAACTTACCGTGCGTATGCGCTTAACTTTGGTTAATTCAAGTCCCAGTATTTTAAAAGTGTTTTTATTTAACCTGGTGATTTCCTGTTTTGTAAGACCGAGACTTTTTACCAATTCTATATTTCTGAGAGATTCCGTTGTTGCTCCTGCCAGAGAATTTGTTTGAGCAACGATACTTTTCTGAATCCGTTTTACTTTTTTACTTAACATGCTGGTGATGATGGAAAGTAAAATGATGCCCCCGAAATAAATGAACGGAAGGCTGGAGTGGATCGTTGTTGCATAAACAGCAACAAAAATAATCCCCACAATGACCGGGAAAAGAATATTGATAAATGCGGATATGAATTTTTCTGTATCAATCCTGACTTTTTGTAATACACTCAAAGTTTCACCACTGCGCTGGTCTTCAAATTGCTGGTAAGGCAATTTCATGGCATGCTGTAATCCATCGGTAAAAACGGTGGCCCCGAATTTTTGGGTGATCACATTCAAAAAATAATCCTGAAATGCTTTAGCAATACGGCTTATCATTGCAACAGTGATGGATGCAATAAGTAAGGCAATTACACCATAATGATCTTTATTAAAAGAATAAAAAAAATGATCCCAGTCTGTTTTGGTTCCTTTCGGAGTAGCCTGGTAATCTGCTGCCAGGTTTACAAGTCTGCCAAGAATGATCGGATCTATCAGCGAAAAACCAATATTAACAGAGGCCAGAAACATTGTCAATGCCATGAGCCATTTATATGGTTTCAGGTATTTGAGTAATATCTTCATTTAAAAATATTTATATTGAGTGAATGCGTTTGTATGAAAAACAGCCGTAAAATTACATTGAATTTTTTCAATGAATCAAACATCATACAAATTTGCGAAAAATGACGGAAAGGCAGGACTCAGGGTTAATAATAATTACCAGGTCCTATTACAGGAAATCGTTATTCTCATTCGGGATTCAAAAATCAAAATAAATATTTACCAACCTGCAACGGCCAAAAAAGTAAATATTTTTCTTCAGCCACCCCATCCTTCTCTGTCGAGGCTGCGGTATTGAATGGCTTCAGCAAGGTGTTCGGCTTTTATTTCTTCCGATTGGGCAAGGTCTGCAATGGTACGGCTTACTTTTAATATCCTGTCATAAGCCCTTGCAGAAAGATTTAGTTTTTCCATGGCTGATTTTAATAATTGTCTGCAGGAAGCATTGATAACACAAATTTCTTTCAGCATTTTACTGCTCATTTGTGCATTGGCATATACGCCTTCCTGTTGTTTATATCTTATTGTCTGGATTTCCCTGGCGTTGATAACGCGGTTCCGGATATGAATACTTTTTTCAAATATTTTTTCTGTTGATAATTCTTCAAATGCTACCGGGGTGACTTCAACATGCAGGTCTATGCGGTCGAGCAAGGGGCCCGAAATTTTATTCAGGTATTTCTGTACGCCACCCGGAGGGCAGCTGCATTCTTTTTCAGGGTGATTAAAATAACCGCAGGGACAGGGATTCATGCTTGCTATCAGCATAAAACTGGCCGGAAAATCCAATGCTATTTTTGCCCTTGATATGGTTACTTTTCTTTCTTCCATGGGTTGTCGCATCACTTCCAGCACGGTTCTTTTAAATTCAGGTAAATCATCGAGAAACAATACGCCGTTGTGCGCTAGAGAAATTTCCCCCGGTTGCGGATTGCCACCTCCACCCACGAGTGCCACATCTGAAATTGTATGATGGGGGCTTCTAAACGGGCGTTTACACAGCAGCGTTGCATTCTCCGGAAGTTTACCGGCAACACTGTGGATCTTGGTAGTTTCCAGTGCTTCCTGTAAACTCAATGGCGGCAATATGGTTGGCAATCTTTTTGCCAGCATCGTTTTACCTGCGCCGGGAGGGCCGATGAGAATGGCATTGTGGCCACCGGCAGCTGCAATTTCCAATGCACGTTTGATATTTTCCTGTCCCTTTACATCGGCAAAATCAATATCAAAATCTGTTTGCGCAGTTGCAAATGCTTCTGCAGTATCTACAAAAGTTGGTTTGATGGAATTTTCATTATTAAAAAAACCGATAACATCATTCAAATGTTCTACGGCATATACTTTCAGGTTTTTTACCATCGCTGCTTCGCGGGCATTAACTGCCGGTACAATGAGGCCGTCGAAATTTTCCCTGAGGGCCTGGATGGCAATCGGTAACGCTCCCTTGATGGATTTTATGGTTCCGTCTAAACTAAGTTCTCCCATGATCACATACCGGGATAATTTTTCCGGATTGTCCAATTGTTCTGTAGCAGCCAACGTACCGATGGCAATGGGCAGATCAAATGCAGAGCCTGTTTTTTTAATATCGGCAGGAGCCAGGTTTACCACCAGCTTCGTACGGGGCATATAATAGTGGTTGCTTTTGATAGCACTTTCTACGCGTTGAAGGCTTTCCTTCACTGCATTGTCGGGCAAACCAACAATAAAATAGTGCTGACCCTGGTTATTTACATTCACTTCAACTGTAATGGTTATGGCTTCTACGCCATATACAGCACTGCCAAATGTTTTTACAAGCATATGTAAAGATTGGCAATCGGGGCAGGATAAAGTGATTGTTTACTACATTATTTGCTGTTTATTTAACAGATAAAAGAGAAGAAAAATATCAATGTAATGCATAACTAAACACCCTTTTTAAACTGTTTTATTTTAATATGCTTCAATATTTATTGGAATACAGGTATACTAATTCCACACTAACAAATACTAATATCAGGTATTTGTCAGTGTGGAAAAACAGACTCCTGTTTTTTTATTTAAACCAGTTCTTTTTCCCTTTTTTGGGTTGGTAATCCGAAGGATTCTTCTGCATTAACTTCATAACATAGGTTATTTGAAAATCTTCCACTATACTCGTCAATGAAAGTTTGTATTTCATGAACAGAATCTGCTTCCCAAATACAAGTCCCTGTTCTTAAGTCGGCCGATGGGTAAACGGCGTGTAGTTTTAATTCTTTGGGAAGTTTTTTCATTTTTTCCTGTGTAATATTCCAAAAACTTTCTGTGTCGTGAATGTTATGATGAGCGATGACTAACATAATATAAAATTTTAAAAGGTTAAAAAATGAATCCCTTCAATTTTTTAAAATTGGGGTTTTATAGTTATCAAAATAGGAGAACCATAATGTATGGATAATAAAAGCTTTTTCAAAAGAAATAATAATGTAAAATATT
>JBBKWV010000146.1:0-2999 GCA_037969135.1 Ferruginibacter sp. | reverse complement strand
GGTGTATTTTTATTACACTTTGTTGATTTTATTTCTTATTGTTTATGGATTGTTCAATCATCTTTTTTAATTCTTCTATCTGATTTTGCTGGTCAGTTATTTGTTTTTGCTGTTCTTTCATTCCTTCAATAATCAGTGGTACCAGCCTTGCATAATCTACCCCTTTATACCCATCCATTTCATTTACAGCTTCGGGTACAATTTTTTCAACATTCTGTGCCAATAAACCGATCTGACGTCCGGGCATAAAATGATTTTTTGGAAAAGCTTTTGTATTCATTTCATATTCTACACCGTTGATCTGTAATAATTTTTGCAATGGAGAAGAGATAGCTTTGATGTTTTGTTTAAAGCGTTCATCACTTGCATAAGTTGTTCCGTTTGCCCAAAGGCTTCCAAAAATAGAAAAAGCAAATGCCCCATTACGTTCTGCTTTGGCATTTTCAGAAAAATTTCCGGCATTGTCTTGAGTGCCAAAACTCACCTTTGCACTTGGATTATCAGAATGCAATCGTAATTCATTTCCATATACTCCGATCCCAACTTCACCAACAGTACCAGGGTATAATAATATTTTTTCACCAAGGGTAGCTGGGAAGGAAAGCGGCTTTACCGGATTGCTTGTACCGATGCCAACATTACCGTTGCCTTTTATCCTCATTAATTCAGCAGAACTGGAAGTATTTACTCCTGCAAAAAATACATGGTCTGCGGATACTGCATCTACCTGGTAACGAAGCGTGTTGCCATTAATACCCAATCCATAATATTGATGGTCGTTATTGGTTGTCTGATACAAAACCAGTTTCCTGTTTGCGATCGTATTTGAAAATTGTAAAGCAGCATTGGGATTAACAATTCCAATACCTATATTACCATTTAAAAGAACAGTCAAGGCATTGCTTCTTGCATTGTTTGCAGTCCCATTGCCAATTTCAAAAAGGCGGTTTGTACTACTGGTATCATTGAATATTCCGGTAACCAGTGAATAATCTGATCTCGCAATGGTTAAATTACCCATACAAGTGGAGATATAACCAGCGGCTTTCGTTTCAGACCCCATACTCGTTGATGCAATTCCAATAGCTTTAGTATAAGACCCCATACTGGTGGAAGCATATCCAACAGCATTTGTATAAGACCCCATTCCGGTTGATGCAATTCCCAGCGCATAAGAGGATTCTCCCATACTGGTAGAGGCTAAGGCTGTAGATCCACTGAGATATCCCATACTTGTGGAATATTGACCAGTTGCATAGCTGGCATATCCCATACTCGTAGACGCATATCCAATTGCATTTGTATTATATCCCAAACTTGTAGCATTTTCACCACTTGCTTTCGTATCATATCCAGCAGCAAATGAATAGTTGCCGGTATAATCCTGATCCCAATTTATACCAAGTACAGCCCCTGCCCGAAAAGCAGCTTTATCCGGGTACCACATCAATCTTATACCATTGCCGCTAATCGGAGGTTTGCCGGGAGTAAATGGAAGTTCCGCTGCTCCCGTAAAAACAACATTACTATCTGCAACATGTAACCGGGCATTGGGAGTGGTTGTGCCTATACCCACATTTTGAGCCTGTGCAGCATTCAGAAAAAAAAGTGCCGCAATAAATGTTGTTATTTTCATTTTCATAATTAATTATACCAATAATATTTATTCATTATAAATATATAGATAATTATAAGAAGATATGGAATTATGGAGATGCGTTTTTTTAGTGGGGTTATTTATTCGAAATCTGTATATAACAGGTATTTTTTTCTTATTGCTTTAAAGGAGGTTAAAGTAGGCTCCCAACTTTTCCTGATCTCCGTTTCGGGGACTCCTTTTTTTATTTGTTCCCTCAGTTCATCATTGCCGGCCAACTTGTTAAAGAAATTGTTTTTCAGAAAAAAACTGTCTTTGCCGGGGAATAATTTATAAGCTTCAATGAGATATTTTAACTGGATCTTGTTGTCCAGTTTGTTCAATACTTCCGGAACCGTTCCGGATTCATTCCAACCGTAACATAGTTGATAGAAACATTTACTGTTCCTGGCTCCTTCATTTGGTTTGGGGGTAAAAGAAAACAGGTTTTTTGGCAGCGAAGGATGCCCGAAAATTTGGAAAGGTTTGTCTGTGCCCCGGCCTTCACTTAAAACCGTTCCTTCAAAAAAACAAGTAGAAGGATAGAAATAAACGGATTGCATTTCTTTCAGATTCGGAGAAGGATTTACCGGCAATACATATTTAGTATTGTGGTCGTAATTTTTACACTTGATCACCTGAACATGAAATGGCGTATCTGCAGTCGGATTGGTTGATACATTATAGGCATTGATCCTGTTGGCTTCCGGAGACAACATGTTTTCCCCAGTAAGCATCAATGCATATTCGCCCATGGTCATACCATAAACAATGGGTATCGGTTGCATACCAATAAAACTTTTTAAAGCCGGTTTCAGCACCGGCCCGTCTACATAAAATCCATTGGGATTCGGTCTGTCGAGTATCAACAGCGGTTTGTGATTTTCTAAAGCAGCTTCTAAAAAATATTCCAGGGAAGAAATATATGTATAGAATCGCACGCCAACATCCTGAATATCAAATACAAGCACATCAACATCTTTGAAATCTGCTGCAGTAGGTTTCTTATGATCGCCATACAGGCTAATGACAGGGATGCCTGTTATATTATCCACCGCATTTTTTATGCTTTCGCCGGCATCAGCTGTGCCGCGAAAGCCATGTTCCGGTCCAAATATCTTAACGATCCTGATCCCGCTTTTTACAAGTGTGTCAATAAGATGTGTATTATTAACCATGCTTGTCTGGTTTGCAAAAACGGCTACAGACTTACCTTTGAGCAAAGGAAGATAAACAGGGAACCTGTCTGCACCACAAATCACGTCGGATGGATTTGTTTGATGTAAAGGTGCCTGAGCACAACCCGATAACGTAATAAAAAATAAAATAATAAATAAAAGAATACTGTAATTTTTCATAACAC
>JBBKWV010000145.1:0-9638 GCA_037969135.1 Ferruginibacter sp. | reverse complement strand
ATTGAAAACCGGTCCGGAAAGGCTGACATCATTGATATCAGCTTTGAAGTTTATCTGAGATTTATCATTTATAAATAAGAAACCATGATCCAGTTTTTCCAGACGAAGTCGGAACAGGCCTTCTTCCGGGGAAATTGCTGACAATTTAAATTTCCCGTTTTTTATTTCAGCAGTATCCAAAACTTCCGGATCTTTCTTACTGAAATACAATTGCTCGAGATAAATTTTCTGATCCACCAGGTTTTTAATTTCTCCTGTAAGTTCAAATTTCCCGTTGTTTTTTTCATTGTTGCATGAAATAATTGCCATGCCCAAAAACATGAATTTTAAAAGCTGTTTCATCCTGTAGTTTAATTTAATTTTTCTGCTAATAATCTGTTTACAATTTGCATATCTGCTTTTCCCTTGCTGCGTTTTTTTACTTCGCCTGCAAACAAGCCAATAAGGCCTTTTTTCCCACTTTTATAATCTTTAACCTTATCGGGCATGGATAATATCACTTCATTGATCCATTGTTCTACGGCATCCGTATTGCTTTCCTGAATCAGGTTTAAAGAAGTTGCCATCATTAAGGCTGATTCATTTGGGTTTTTGATCAGCTCCTGCAAGATCCGGGTAGATGCATTGTTGAAATTAACCTTCCCGGATTCCGTTAATTCAATTAAGGAAGCAATAGTTTCGGGTGTTAAAGGAAATGCGGCAATGGAAATATTGTTTTCATTGCAATAAAATTTTAATGGTCCGAGCATCCAGTTGGCTGCAGCTTTGAAATATTTTGTATGCTGTATTATTTCCTCAAAAAAATCTGCATCTATTTTGTCATTGCACAAAACGCCGGCATCGTAATCCGACAAAGAAAATTCTGTAATATATTTTTTCTTCAGTGCATCAGGTAATGGGGGCATTGATGCTGCTATAGCATGGATATAGGCCTCTGTAACCTTGAATGGTGGCAGATCCGGCTCCGGGAAATAACGGTAATCGTCTGCTTCTTCTTTACTTCTTAACGAAAATGTTGTGTTTTTATCTGCATCAAAACTCCTGGTTTCCTGAACCACGGTTTCCTTGTTTTCAGTGATGGAAATCAATCTTTCCGTTTCTATTTCAATGGCTTTTTTTACGTTGCGGATACTGTTGAGGTTTTTAACTTCTACCCGTTTACCCAAAACCGTTGATCCCATTAACCTTACCGAAATATTTGCATCACAACGCATGCTTCCTTCTTCCATATTCCCATCGCAGACATCTATCCATCGTACGAGTTTCCTTAATTCTGTAAGGAATATGAATGCTTCTTCTCCACTGTGCAAACAGGGTTCTGTTACAATTTCCAATAAAGGAACACCGGCACGGTTAAGGTCGATACAGGTATAATTTTCATCAGCATCATGAATGCTCTTTCCGGCATCTTCTTCCAGATGTATTCTATTGAGTATAATGTCTTTTCTGGTTCCGGCAACATCAATGGATAAATGCCCGCCTTTACAAATAGGAGCCGTATGTTGGCTTACCTGATATCCTTTCGGGAGGTCGGGGTAAAAATAATTTTTTCTGGCAAAATAATTTTGCTGCTCCAATTCGCAGTTCAAGGCAAGTCCGAGTTTTACAGCCAATTCTATGGCCTTTTTGTTCATTTTCGGCAACGTTCCGGGGTGAGCCAGGGAAATTGGACTAACCTGAGTATTGGGCTCTGCCCCAAATGAGGTACTGTCGGCACAAAACAATTTTGTTTTAGTGAGTAATTGGGCATGTACTTCCAGCCCGATCACCACCTGGTATTTATCCTGATTATTCACGGGGCAAAGGTAAGTATTCCGGCATTGTATGCTGTTATGTGATCAGAAAAGGCAAGACTGTTTACATTAATATTTTTGTTCATCGGTCAGGTATACACGTAACAATAAAAAACCGGAGATTAAAAAGACTCCGGTTTTTTATTGTTTTTCGATGGCTTTTATAAATTAGCGGTCTTTAATTTTTTGGGGATCTTAATATCAAAACTCATTTCAGTTCCATTGCGTTTGGCTTTAATTTTATAGGCAGACTTTTCACTGTTTTCCATCAATTGTTCTCTTACTTCATCGGTGTTCGAAACTTTTACGCCACCTATTTCTGTAATAATGTCGTCGTTCTGTATACCTGCTGCGGCGGCAGCAGAATTTTCTTCTACATTTAAAACTTTAGCGCCATTGCCTTCTTCAGTATCTTGTATTTTTAATCCGAGTTTTTGTTTGCGGGGAAATGAATTCATATCAAAATTGAACTCGTTTTCACCTCCATTATATATCCTGGGCATGGTTGACCTTAATCTATCAGCATAATCTCCGTAAGCCTTCATTTGAGGCGCAGAGGGCATTGTAAGTGTTTTGTGTGAACCATCCGGGGAAGTGAAAGTAAAAACTTTTTTAGCGGATTTTCTTTCCTGCAGAGTGGCTTTTACAGATTTTTCTTTGCCATTACGCAGATAATAAACCTTCACTTCATCATTTGGTTTTTTTGCGGTAATTGCTTTGGATAAGGATTCAGGCCCGTCAATTTTTGTTTCTCCCACTTTGGTAATGATATCATTTTCTTTAAGTCCTGCTTTTTCAGCAGCGCTTTTTTCTGTGATTGAAGTGATCTTTGCGCCGGCTATATCCTTTTCTGAAGTCACTCCAAGAAAAGCAGTAATTATTTCCTTCTCATCCTTATCCATCCATGACAAGGATTCCATTTTATCTCCGAATTCTCCCATTCCATCAGAAAACCAAACGTTGTCTCCATCACGGATGATGATCTTTTTTTTGTTTATAGTAATGTCATCATCTTTAAATTCCACCAGCGGTTTGCCATTGATGATCACTTTGTCACCGGTTATTTCTATTTGCATTTTGGCATCCTTGTCTCCTTTTTTGCGGATGATGATTTCCTGCGTTTCTTTTTTATTATCTGTTGTTTTCAGATCTTCCTGTGCCATTGCTTTATAACTAAAAGCCGAGAAAAGCCAGGGAAGGAATGCGATCAATATTTTTTTCATGATGGTTATTTTAATGTACGAAACAATTAGTACTTCAAAACTAAGGGTAATTTTTCAATTACGAAACATTTCGGAATTAAATATTTTTCTTTAACATTTATTTAGATTTGAACCCGGTTAGATGATACAGTTTATCATTTATGTTTTTGATTGAATATTGATCAGATAATCGAATAAATTAGTTTCAGTAGCGAGTTCTAATTTCTTTCTTAAACGGTACCGGCTTACTTCAACACCTCTTACAGATATATTCATCAGTTGTGCTATTTCTTTGGTTGATAAATTCATGCGTAAAAAAGCACATAATTTAACTTCGTTATTGGAAACATCGGGGTGCTTTTCTTTCAGGTCAACAATGAAATCACTGTGTACTTTGTCAAAGTGTTTGGTGAATTTTTCCCACTCATTATCCATGTTGTCATCTTCACTGATCGTTTTGATCATTTTCTTTAATTCTTTAACAGCCTGGGGATTGTTGAATTCATTCAATACATGGTTCAGATCTCCTTTTATTTTTGATACCAATTCTCCTTTTTGTACCAGGTGCATGGCAGATGAGGCCAGTTCGGAATTCTTAAAGTTTATTTCTGATTCAAGTTTTTCATTTCTCAAAGCCACCAATTCGCTTTCAGCTTTGGCTATTTCAAGATCATGTATATAAGACATTTTTTTTTGTTCTTCATTAAATTTGAATTGTTGGGATTTGAATTTTTTCGCCTGCCATTTATATATAAAAATAATTCCGGCGCACAAAACCAAAATGTACAGAAACCTGGCCCAACGGGTAATATACCAGGGAGGAAGTATTTTAAAGCTATAACCCGTTACAACTGATTCACTGCCCAGATTATTCCTCACTTTTACTTCAAATGTAAACTTGCCGGAAGGGAGATTGGTGTATTCTTTTTCACTTCTCTTTGTCCACTCACTCCAGTTTTCTTCATACCCTTTCAACCTGTAACAATATTCAAGGGTTGGTTGATAGCCAAAAAGTAAGGAGGAGTATTCTATTCGTACATTTTTCCATTTATAATTTATCGAAGGAATATTTTCAGCCAGCTGGATTTGATTTTCTGTATTGTAGTAACCACCAAATAAAAGACTATCTGTTTGATTTATGATCCTTAAACTTCTGATCTGCACCCGAAGGTCAATTTTAGTTTGTTTATATTTTTCGTAATTGATATGAAAAAAACCTTTCTCGCCTCCCATAAAAACATTGTTTTTATCAACAGGGTAGATAAATTCAAAACCACTCAATATTTTATTATTTAATTCCGGAAAGTATATTATTTCCGTTTTTTTATTTGTAAAATCAATCACTCCCATATTTTTTTCATGTATGAACCAGATATTACCATAGTTATCTTCTTTCAGGTAACGGATACTCTGATTGCCCAGAATTTCCTTATAAAAAACGGATGGTTCAAAGACATCATTCAATTTATTATAAACATATATTCCCTTTTCGGTTGCAATGATCAACTCATTTTTTATTGAAAAAATATGGTTGTTAAGCAGGGAGGGAAGTCCTTTTGAATCTGCATACAGAAAAACCTTGTTGGAATTCTCATTGTCTTGTACAATTTTAAAAACACCATGATAGGGATGTGAAACCCAGATGTTTTTCTCCTGATCAATGGTAACAAACCGGGAAGATTCCGTAAAGCCCGGGATTTCTTTTGTAAAATGGAAATCCCCTTTTTTATAATCAAATACAGCAAGTCCTTTATAATCACCAGCAATAATCTGTGGAGTTGGAAAAATATTCTGAGTTGGAATAAAGTTCCAAAATCCCCGGTTTTCTGATATACTGTAAGCCTTATCGTTTTTTATTACAAAAGCACCTTCGTGATGGCCCAAAAGTAACTGGTCATTAATATTGGCTAAACTCCAGGTTTGCCCTTTTGTATTTTCAACTTCAGTAAAATCACCTTTGCTGAAACTCAGGTCCTTAATATGCTGTAACAAGACACTGTATAATCCATTGGATGTTCCCAGAAATAAGCGGTTATCTTTAATGATTGCCGTGTACCCTGATCCCTCCTGCAACAGGGGTTTTATTTGTTTGATAGAATTATTGTAAGCTATAAAGTCAATTCCATTGTCTAAGCCTAACCATAGGTTGCCCTGGTGATCATAAAAAATACTTAAAACATTATTGTTTTGCAGACCTTGCGTTCTTGAAAAACTTTGAATGATTTCGCCCTTTATATCGGTAATATAAATACCATTATTACTCGTTGCAAAAGCAAACCATTCCTCATTGAGTTTTGTTGCAGCATAAATTCTGTCATTTTTTAATAATTGTTCATTGTTAAACTGCATTTTTGAAACACCTGACTTATTAATCAAATAAATCCCGTTTTTTAAAGTAGTTACAATTGAACTGTCATTATGATAGGGTATAATAGAAGTTACCGGCTCATTTAAAGGAAGGATATTGTTAATGGATAAGGGTGTCCAAACCTCATTTTCAAATTTTAGAATACCGGTTTTATAATCATGTGCGAATAACTGGTTATTGCTGACACCTAAATAAGACCATTCAGAAGAAGCATTAAAAGTGACTACTTTACCCTGACTTGTAAACTTGAATATTTTAGCTGTTGATCTGAAAAAGATATCAGTATTTAAAGAAACAATATCCCAAACATCACCAAAGGACCTATCACGATCGCTTATTTTTTCTGTTAAAGAATAATATTGTAGTACGCCGTTTTTAGAAGGGGTAAAATAGCCCAGTTCATCCTGGCCTCCAACATAAATACGGTTATCTTTACCAATCGCTACCGAACGTACAATTGTTTTATTTGGCAATGGGTAAATATTCCAGTTTCTTCCATTATAGCATAATAATCCTTCATTATTTGCAAAATATATAATGCCATTTTTGTCTTGTTGTATATCCCAATTTTGTAATCCTGCATTGTATATCTGTTTGGGGTAATTGATAATATCCGGAAATCCAATACTATTTTGGGCATAGATCTGTATTGGAAACAAAATGAATATGATTATTATTTTCATCCATCAAATTTTCGTCATTGTGAAGGTATATAATTTGATTGATGTAGTAATGATGTAGTTTAAATGTATTGATTATCAATTTATTAGAATAAATGATGTAGTAATGATGTGGCGAATTATTTTTTAACCAGATGATCTGGTTATATTTTTACATTCCTTATTGGTCCACGTAATATTTAATTAAATAATTGCTATATGAAATTAAAAACTATACTTATCTGCTTTGGTATTATACTAGGCAGTTTTTTTCAACAGGCCTTAGCACAAAACATCAATGTATCCGGAGTTGTAAAAAATAAAGCAACCGGAGAAGCTTTAAATGGGGCAAGTATTTCCGTTGCCGGAACAGCTGGCTCTGTGGTATCAGATATGAATGGAAAATTTACAATCTCAGCTGTTAAGGGCAGTACATTAATTATTACATATGCCGGGATGGAACCATTTCGTTACCGGGTAAATACAGTCGGGGATTTTGTGGTTATGTTGGAAGAATCAACGAAAAGTTTGGATGAAGTGGTAGTTATCGGTTATGGTACCCAAAAAGTGACTAAAATTTCCGGTGCGATATCTACTGTAAAAGGGGCGGATATTGAAAAACTAAATCCGGTAAGAGCTGAAGACGCAATACAAGGTAGGGCTTCGGGGGTTACTGTTGTATCAACGGGCTCGCCCGGCGCAAAACCAACAGTTCTTATTAGGGGAATTCCTTCATATACAGGAACTGATCCTTTGGTTATAGTTGATGGTGTATTGCAAACTTTGGATGACCTCAATTCTATAAATGCTGCAGATATAGAATCGATCAATGTATTGAAAGATGCAGCCACTACAGCAATATATGGAGTTAAAGGCGGGAATGGCGTAATCGTTGTTACTACAAAAACAGGTAGGAAAAATCAAAAAACCCAATTGACATTCAGTACGAATTATGGAATTCAACAGGTGATGAATACCATTGGAGTATTAAATGCAACAGAATACGCCGCGATCATCAATGAAGGAAGCACTGTTTCCGGTGGTAATATTATTTTTCCAGACCTTTCTAAAATGGGCACCGGTACAAACTGGCAGGATCAGATTTTCAAAGACGCAGCAATTCAAAACTATAGCCTGACAGCAAAAGGGGGAAGTGAAAAAATGGCTTATTTTCTTTCAGGTGGATATTTGGGACAGGAAGGTATTGTAGGCGGTGGTGATAAATCATATTTTAACAGGTTGAATGGTACCGCCAATCTATCCTTTGATCTGCATTCAAGGGTAAAATTATTGATAAATACAAGTTATACGAATATTAAAGGGGCCGGAGTTGCTGAAAATTCCATTAACAGCGTTATTTCAAATGCCTTAAATTTTGATCCAACGGTGGGTATTTATAATACGATCCCCAATACTTACGGACAGTATTCAACCAGCCCCAATATATTATCAGAAATATATAATCCACTTACGCAATTACAGGATACGTATAATGCTTCCAATACAAATAAATTATATGGAAAAGTAGAAATGCAGGTAGATCTGATGAAGAACCTAAAAGTTACCAGCCGATTTGGATATACAAATGTTGACGTAACAGGAAAAAGTTTTACTCCCTTATCTTATTATGGTGATGCACACATCAACTCAACTTTAAATGCGGATGGCACAACCAAATCTGGCGCCCATAATTCTGTGTTTGAATCCAAGACCAATTACTTCAATTATACATTTGAAACATTTGGGAATTACAATTTTAGATTTAAAGAGGATCACAATTTTGATGCGATCCTGGGATATTCCATGGCGAAAGTAACCGGCAATTCGGTGAATGGTTCGCGACAGGATGTTCCTTTTAACTCATGGCAATTTGCAGATATTTCTTCTGCAACCGGTACAGCACCTTCTTCCGGGATCAGCCTGGGTTCATTTCAATATGAAAGAAGGAACTTGTCCTATTTTGGCAGAATTAATTATGACTATCGTGATAAATATTTAGCATCCTTTTCTGCGAGAAGAGATGGGTCATATGCATTTGGAACTAATAATAAATTTGCCAATTTCTTTGCAGGATCTCTGGGATGGGTAGTAACCAAAGAAGATTTTTTCAAATCTAAATTAGTAGATTATTTAAAGATCAGGGGAAGTTATGGTACTACCGGAAATGAAAATGTAAGTCCCCAATTTCAACGGATTTCAACCGATGTATATATTTATAATCTTGGTCAAAATTCCGGGTATACTTTTGGCAACGAGCCAACCTCTATTGGTGCTACCATTGCTTCATTTAAAAATGATGATCTTGGATGGGAAACACAAAAGCAATTGAATGCAGGTTTTGATATGCGGCTTTTGAAAAGCAAGGTTTCATTTTCAGCCGATTATTTTCAGAAAAATATCAGCGGATTATTGTTTACACCAACGCTGTCTCTTTATTTAGGAACTGCTGCTGCTCCAATAGCAAATATCGGTACCACCAAAACAAATGGTGTTGAATTAAACCTGGGTTACAGTGATGTATTATTCAAACAGGTAAAACTGAATACCAATGTAACTTTTACCACTGCAAAAAATAAAGTAACGGAAACCAATAACGGATTAATTACCGGCGGATATTATGGAATTCCCACCTATTCAGTTACCAGGTTTGAAAAAGGGTTCACACCCGGATACTTTTATGGTTTTGTAACTAATGGATTATTTCAAAATGCCGCAGAAGTTGCCAGCAGTGCAACACAGGCCAATGCGCAACCGGGTGATATCCGCTTTGTTGATATTAATAAGGATGGAAAAATAGATGATAAGGACAGAACACAAATAGGAGATCCATTTCCAAATTTCACAATGGGCTGGAGCTTATCATTGGAGTATAAGAATTTTGATTTTAATACTTTTTTATATGCTTCTGTGGGGAATGATATTTACAGGGCTTATGAAAGGAACCTGGCGATGACAAATAAATACAGATCAGTTTTGGGAAGATGGACAGGTGAAGGCACTACCAATGATGCAAACAATCCCAGATATACTTTTACGGATGCAAACTCAAATACAAGGGCTTCTGACCGGTATGTAGAAGATGGTTCTTTTGTTAAGATCAAAGACTTACAGATCGGGTATACCGTGCCGTCATCCATTTACAAAAACAAATTGTTTTCTAAAATAAGGATCTACGGACAGGTAAAGAATTTGTACACGTTTACAAAATATTCGGGTTATGACCCTGAAATATCCGGTGGGATATTTGAAACGGGTATTGACCGTGGTGCTTACCCCCAGGCAAGAACCTATTCAATGGGCATTGATTTTAAATTTTAATCAGAAAAAAATTAAGTTATATGAAAAGTATAAAAATTATTATAAGTCTCTTTTTGCTGATTGCAGTAACAACCGGATGCAAGAAGTTTATAGATTACGACCCTCATGAAGACTATCAGATTACTGCTGCGGATTATTTTAAGACCGAAGCGGATTATCAAAAGCTCGTTGTAGGAACCTATTCACCACTTCAGTGGTTATGGGCCAATCCGGTTATCGGCGATATCGCTTCTGATAATTCTGTATCCGGTGGTGAAAATGCTACAGACCAAATTGCATTTCAACAAATAGACGATTA
>JBBKWV010000144.1:0-40600 GCA_037969135.1 Ferruginibacter sp. | reverse complement strand
AAAGTAAAAAACAAAACAGAGAGCACCATGTGTTTCGAAGACATGAGTGTTATGAGCCGTGCTTCCAGTATCGCCATGTATGAATTACTGGGTGATGCCAATCTGATCAATACCGAACTAGCCACTTATCAGTCGGTAACTGCTGATGAAATACTGCAGGAAAGCAGGATCATTTTTGATGAGAAGAACAGCAATACAATGTATTATTTATCCAATAACTAAAACCAGCAGATGAACAGAAAGATATCACCCGAAATAAAAGATGCTATTGATTATAAGCTGGAATTAAAGCCCTATGAGCATTATACACTGGATAATGGCATTCCCGTTTATTCAATCAATGCCGGTGCACAGGATGTGGTACAGATAGAAATGGTTTTCTACGCCGGAAATTTTTATGAACAACAGAAAGGCATAGCCGCAGCTACCAATTTTTTATTAAGGAACGGAACCAGCAACAGAACAGCTTTACAAATAAATGAAGACTTTGAATATTATGGCGCTTATTGCAACAGGGCCTGTTATAATGAAACTTCTGTTGTAACCCTGCATACACTTACAAAGCACCTGGATAAGCTGCTGCCGGTTATGCAGGATATGCTTACCAATTCTCTGTTTCCGCAAAAGGAACTGGAGATCTATTGCCAGAATGTAAAACAAAGGTTGAAAGTAAATCTGCAAAAGGCAGAATTTGTTGCCGGCAGATTGATTGACAGTTATCTCTTTGGGATTAACCATCCCTATGGATCATATACAAATGCAGAAGATCTTGATAAGTTAAAGCTGGAAGACATTAAAAAATTCTACGCATCCAATTATTTAAAAGGGCAGGCTGTGATTTTTGTTGCAGGAAAAATAACTGCAAATATGGAAAATTTACTGAACAGCCATTTTGGAAAACTTACAGTCACAAAACCGGGTACTTCAATACCCAAAATGGAAACAGACCCTGCTGTTGAAAAAAAGATACGGGTACAGAACGATCCAGATGCTGTTCAGGGCGCCATCAGAATCGCCTCCAATTTCCCCAACAGGCATCACCCCGATTTTAAAAAAGCGATCATACTCAATACCGTGTTTGGAGGCTTTTTCGGTTCCCGGCTCATGAGCAATATACGGGAGGAAAAAGGGTATACTTATGGCATACACAGTTATCTGCAAAACCATATGCAGCAAAGCGCCTGGGTTATTTCCACCGAAGCTGGAAAAGATGTTTGTGAACCTGCTATTGAAGAGATTTACAAGGAAATGAAAAAATTGCGTGAAGAAAAAATTGGCGATGAGGAATTGTTGCTGGTGCGTAATTTTATGATCGGTGGTTTGCTGGGTGACCTCGACGGCCCGTTTCAAATAATCGCAAAATGGAAGAATATCATCCTGAATGAACTGGGAGAAAATTATTTTTATGATTCCATCAATGAGATTAAAACAATAAGCGCTGCTGAATTACAGGATATTGCCCATAAATATTTACAGCCCGAACATTTTTATGAATTGGTGGTTTATTGATAATCGAATTTAAGAATGATGTTGATTTGCGTTAACTTAACATTTTAAAACCTTAAACTGATCTGTTATGAATTTCATCATCCGTTTACTGATCACCGCTGCCATCGCTTATGGTCTGTCCATGTTTTTAAGCGGGGTGCATATTGTTGATTATACTCACGCAATCATTTTTGCCCTGGTTCTGGCAGTGTTGAACGCAATCGTAAAACCAATATTGATCATACTTACCTTACCCATCACCATACTCACGCTGGGACTTTTTCTTTTTGTGGTCAATGCACTCATCATCATATTTGCCGACAAATTGATTGATGGTATCAGGGTTGACAGCTTTTTATGGGCCTTGCTTTTCAGCCTGATCCTTTCTGTACTGAATTCAGTTGCCTTCACTATGTTGAAGGACGATAAGGAAGAATAGGACCTGAACAATATGCAATTTGAAACCAGCGGCAACCTTGTCAGATTCAAACAAATACCATCTGTTTATTTGATGATCATATTAAATCGCTTTGCCTGTTGTTTGATGATCTTCTCAATTTCAGATTCCAGGGTTGCAATGTGATTTCCGTTTGCGGTTTTTATTTTTTCAGCCGCCAGCCAGGCCTCTCTTTTGATATTCACTGATTCAATATTTTTTTGAATTTTTATCCGTTCTGCTGATTTGATCTCAATAATTTGCTGAATTTCTTTCCGGCTTTTCTTTTGCAGACTGTCGGGAAGTGTTTTTATATCCACTTTTTCGGAAAATTTGCTATCCGATTCAGCGGCATCAACCATATCCCATGTAGTATTCTTGTACAAATCTTTTTTCCCTTTAACCGCTACGCGTTTGACCGCAACGGATTTATTCATTTCATAATTCATCTTATCTACCTTGGACTGTGATTCAGAAGCCGCAACACCATTGGTTCCGTATCGTAAGTACGTGCCATTCAGTTTATCATTCAGGGCAAACAGCACACTATCATACGGAGTTGGAATATCATCCATTTTAGCATCCTGGTTTATGTTGGTATAGCTGCCATTGCCGCATTCATTGTTCAGGTTCCAGTGTTCCCGGATGCCCTGCATCTTATCACCGCAATAAATGGTATTCACGATCACCCCTTTTTTCTTTGCTTCGTTGCATGCTTTTGTGTACAATAAATTTCCCTGTAAAAAATCTTCATTGCCGGCGATAAAGATCACTTTGTAATTGGAGGGATCCTGGTCCCAGTTTAATTCCTGGAGGGAGGTATAAATAACCTGTCCGCAATATTCATCTCCGCCATTGGTTGTTAAAGCAAAAAGTTGTTGAGATAATTTATCCAGATCGCCGGTAAATCCGCTGATCTGTTTCACAAAACCTTTTTTGGTCTCGTTGCTGCTTCTGCCATATTCATAAAGGGCAATTTCAAATTCGGGGCTAACATCATTGCATTTTGCTTTTCCCATCACACTTACCATGTTCCATAGCTGTGCCTTTGCCTGGTCAATCAATCCATCCATGCTGTTGCTTACATCGAGTAAGACAGCCACCTGGATCTTTTTGGCAACCTTGCCCTCTATCGGTTGGGGGTGATTGACTTTATTCACTGGAATTTTTAAAGCGAGTAAAACGGAGATGCCTAAAAATGTAATAATAATTGCTGCAGGTTTAAAGAGTATTTTCATAATAGTTGTTTAGTTTACCGGGATGCAAGGGTCTGGTTTTTTGCATAAATGTTTTAAATCAGATGAATCACTTTGTATTTATTTTAACAAAATGCAGAGAAATGAATAAATTTTTACAGAGTTTTCTTAAGGGTAATTTTTCGGCCAACAACGTTAACTTTGCGCAACTATAATAAGAAAGCAGCCATGCATTTTGATAAAAAGAATTTAAGCAACGATACAATTAAAAGCCTATATAAGAACTTGCTTCTCCCACGCATGATCGAAGAAAAGATGCTGGTACTTCTGAGGCAGGGCAAAATATCCAAATGGTTTAGCGGAATCGGACAGGAAGCCATTTCTGTTGGAGCTACTATGGCTTTGTTAAACGATGAATGGATCATGCCGCTCCATAGAAATCTGGGAGTGTTCACAACCAGGAAAATGCCGCTGAATAAGATATTTAAACAATGCCAGGGCAGTAAGGATGGTTATTCCAATGGGAGGGAAAGGAGTTTTCATTTTGGAAACAGGGAACATCATATCTGTGGAATGATCTCTCACCTTGGTCCGCAACTGGCCATAGCCGACGGGGTTGCACTTGCCCATAAATTAAAGAAAGAAGAAAAAGTATCGTTGGCATTTACGGGCGATGGCGGGACAAGCGAAGGTGATTTTCACGAAGCCTTGAATACCGCTGCTGTTTGGGACCTTCCGGTGATTTTTATCATAGAAAATAATGGTTATGGATTGAGTACACCAACAAGTGAACAATACCGTTGTAAAAGTCTGGTTGATAAAGCGGCAGGTTATGGCATCGAAGGAGTACAGATAGATGGCAACAATATTCTTACCGTGTATGATACCATCAAAGGTGTGAGGGATTACTGTATAAAAAATCAAAAGCCCTATCTGATCGAATGCATGACATTTCGCATGCGGGGACATGAAGAAGCCAGTGGGGTAAAATATGTTCCAAAGCATTTATTTGAAGAATGGGAACAAAAAGACCCTTTAAAGAATTTTGAAAAATGGGTTCAACAGGAAAATATTTTTACGGCGGAAGAGATTAATTCACTTAAGGCAGAAAACAAAAATTATATAGATACAGAATTAAAAAAAGGTTTTGAATCAGAAAAAATAATTCCCGATACCCGGGAGGAAGTGGATGCGGTGTATGCAAAAAAGAAAAACGATGGCCAGTTGGTCATCGACAATAGCTTCGCCGGATCTGCCATAACTCAAGCTGCTTCTACAGAGAAAAAATTTATCAACGCCATCAGCAATGCACTGGAACAATCAATGAATAAACACAGCAACCTGGTTTTAATGGGACAGGATATTGCTGAGTATGGTGGCGCATTCAAAGTAACGGAAGGGTTTGTAGAAAAATTTGGAAAAGAAAGGGTACGCAATACTCCCTTGTGTGAAAGTGCTATTGTAGGCACTGCTCTGGGACTTTCTCTAGAAGGGACCAAGTCGATGATGGAAATGCAGTTTGCCGATTTTGTAACGGTAGGGTTTAACCAGATCATCAACAACCTGGCAAAAATTCATTACCGCTGGGGACAAAATGCCGATGTAGTCATCAGGATGCCAACGGGCGGCGGTGTTGGCGCAGGCCCTTTTCACAGCCAGAGCAATGAAGCTTGGTTTGTGCATACACCAGGTTTAAAAGTAGTTTACCCTTCTTCAGCTTTTGATGCAAAAGGATTGTTGATCGCAGCAATCAACGACCCCAATCCTGTTTTATTTTTTGAGCACAAAGCATTATATAGAAGTATCAGCGGAATGGTGCCGGATGCATATTATGAAATTGAGATCGGGAAAGCGAAACATGTACAGGCAGGTGAAGATATTTCGATCATCACTTATGGTGCAGCAGTACATTGGGCATTGGAATATGCGGGAAAAAATCCGGGCATCTCTCTGGATATTTTAGACCTGAGAACTTTATTGCCGCTGGATTATGATGCAATAAAAAATACGGTTGCAAGAACAGGGAAAGTGCTCATCCTGCATGAAGATTGTTTAACAGGCGGCATTGGTGGTGAAATTGCTGCATGGATTGCGGAGCATTGTTATGCTTTATTGGATGCACCGATTATGCGTTGTGCAAGTTTAGATACGCCCGTTCCCTTTAATATTGACCTGGAGAAAAATTTTATGGCTTACTCAAGACTGGGAGAAACGATTGAAAAACTAATGGCATATTAATTAATTGTGTTGTTAAGCTATACTACAAAAAAAAATAACTTTCAACAATTGAATCTTGTTATTCTGGAAAAAAATCATCTAACCTCCGGTTACCCTTTTTTGTGCAAAATAAATCACATTTAACTCCCCGAATTAACGTGTCTTACCTTAAGTATCCTGTACTTGAAAAGTTATAAAATTCAGGATATGAAACTGGATCAAGCAGATTGAATATTTGGTTTTATGAAGTAAAAACGTTATATTTTATTGTAATACAGGATATTTCAATGAATTTTTATAACCCCGTGTCATATAAATACATCGTTTATAAGAACAGGGGTTATCGTTTTATATACAAGCAAAAATTTAATGCTTAAAATATAAAAATTGAATACCCGGAAAGCATAAAAGATGACTTCACAATTTCAGTACAAAAGACAACGGCCATACTGTTTATTAATATTGGTCAAAAAATTAATAAAAAAACTGCAGAGATTATAAACAAGGTTTAAAAATAAAAAAATGAGAAGAGTAATAATACTGGTTTCCTTTATGGCAATGAACATTACCCTGACAGCACAAATACAAACGGTTCAGCTAAATAGTAAAAAACTGCAGTTTGACGATGGCAGGGAGCTTCCGGCAGAGAAGGCTTTTTTAATAACCAGTGAAGCCGGATTGATGGTTGCTATGATAAAAATGCAGGTTGCAAATACTGATTTTACGAAAAGTAAAATTTTGTATGAAAGCAAATGGAAACGTAAAGATGAGGATAAAGGATCTGTTGCCATTTTGCCCAATCATTATAAATTAAGAAGTGGCAATGATTATTATTTCCGGTTTATTTACTACAGAAAGATCAGGGAAACAGAACAGCGTCAAATAAGGGGAATGCTTGAAAAAACGGCAAAAACACTTTTGGAATCCAATATACTTTTAAAAGAAACCAAGTATAAGTTTTTAATAAGTCCAGATGAGTTGTTTCAATCACTGAATGCAGTTATTGAAGAAGGCATGGTTAATTATGAAACACGGTCAGGAACAGCAAAACCCGTTTTTTCCGGAGTGATCAAAAACATGCTTTATACAATGTCTAAACGAAGAATAGCAAATGATTCAACAGGACCTGCTTCTGGCAATATATTTAACTCTTTATTAAATCAGGTAAATAATGAAATAGAAATGATTGCAAATAATTACCTGTATGTAGTGAATGAAAGCATAACGGTTCCGGATTATCCGGTGGAAAAAAAGCAGCGTACACTTGCCCTAAATTTAGGATATGCGGGCATATACAATAATGGCAGTTTCTCCGACCTGGATTATTATTCCGCCCCGTATGCCGGCATTAGTTTCCCCCTGGGTAACCGGGTATTTGATGGACGGTTTTGGAACAATACATCTATTTCGGCAGGCGTGTTTCTAAAAGATTTTAAAAATACAGATAGTACAAGTGTTTCGGGGCCTGTTGTTAAAAGACCCATTTATGCAGCTTTTGGTTACCGGGTTTTTAATTACTTAAAAATTCATGCTGGAGCAGCCATTTTGGAGGATAGCAATAATACAAATAACAGCAAATCAGTTTATCTAAAACCATTTGTTGGTCTTAGCCTGGAATTAAACCTGTGGCTCGGTATCGGTAAAAAATAATTGTGATCATATGAAAAGTGTTAATAAATATTTCTCCTGCTTTTTTGTTGGAATTGTTATTACGGTGGCAGTAAATGCTCAGTCAGGTCAAAGGTTTGGCAGTAGTTTTAGGTTACAATATGGATTGTATCAATATAACAATAACCAAAACGGATTGATAGATAGTAAGAATAATCATTTTTTAAGTTTAGGGCTTACTTATCGTCAGCAATTGGGAAGGGTATCGGGGCTCAATATTACCGGCAGGTATTATCAATGGATACTAAAACCCAACAATGATTTAAAAACTTATGCAGCGCAGGCAATGTGGGTATTGCACGCAAAACGCATTTCTTCAAACTGGCAATTAAACAGGATTGTACCCTATGCAGGAATTGGAATTGGTTATGAAAAACATTATTTAAACAATGTTTCAGCCGTTGATACAGCATTTACCAATTACTACTTTCCTTTAGAAGCCGGAATAATTTATAATTTCAGCACACGCTGGTCTGTTGCTGTATTTGGGGAGTACAAGTTGGCGCCAAAAACTGATCTGGAAAAATTTATATACGGTTCATCCGGTAACCAGGAAATTGTTAATACGGCGGGCGTTTCACTGGCCTGGCATTTTGGAAAAATAAAAAAGAAGATAAATGCACCCATCATTTACAGTAACCCGAATTTAAAACCCATTCCGGTTGAAAAGGAAAAGAGATTAACTCCTGTTAAAAAACAAGTAAAAAAAGCGAATCCGGTTACACAAAAAACAGATACAGTTGTTTTACAAAAAATCCAATCAGACAGTGTAAAAAAGATGTTTCCCGAAAGTAAATACAATACGGATGCTGTAAGTATTGGCATTTTAAAAGTGCCTGCAACAGACAGTGTAGATTCAGTTAGAAAGAATAAAACAACAGACAGTTTAAAAAAGAAAATAAAAACAGTAAAGAACCAGCTTGTTGATACTGCCAAAATAGTTTCTTTATTGAAAAAAGACAGTTTGAGTGAGTTAAGAAATACGGATTCAACAAATATTCCATTAAAACAGGATTTGAAAAAAGAACTTACCATTGATTCATTGATCGGGGTTATACAATTATTGAATAACAGTGTAAATGAATTGCAGGAATCAGCTCTCAATGATGATGAAGATGTAAAGGATACACCTATAATAAAACCGTTTGAAATTGATTTAAAAGATGAACCGGTGATAGTGCGGTTAAAGGAATCATATAATAAACTGGGGGAGTACACAAACAAAAATTATGAACAAGGGCATATCAATGAAGCCAAATTGAATGCAGTGAAAAATGAATCAGCGCACATTAAAAACAGCATTCAAAAACTTTCAAATGAAGATGAAGTGGTTTTTAATGAGCTTTCTGTTTTGTATGATGCAATTATTGCCTTGCAGATGGAACAAAATAAGATCGGTGCAGATTCGGCCATTCTGGAAGAAGATAATTACATCGAAAATTATGATCAAACTGAAATGAACAGCTTGCAGTATAAAATGGATAAATTATTACTGGAACTGGAATATATGAAGCAATATGGAAATATTAAACATACTGATACTGCCAATCAACCTTTGGAAAAATTAAAAAATAACCAGGCAATTATGCAGGAAAAGCTTACGAGAATGGAAGCACAAAACAGTTTACTGCAAAATTTATTTGTTCAGTTGACCCGGGAAAAAATAGCCGATGAGATAACAACTTCTCGAACTGGTCAAGTCAAAGATTCGCTGATCAATTATGCCACCAGTTTAAATAAAGATGAAAATATAATTGCAACCATCAATTTTGCTTTAAATTCATCAACGGTAACCAATCTGTTTAAAACTGTATTAAAGAAAATTGTTGACAGTGTAATAAACAGGAAAGAAGGAATTGTAATACTTTCAGGATTTACGGATAAAAGTGGCAATGCGGCATATAATTTAAAATTATCACAAAAAAGGGTGCAGGCAGTAAAAAGTGAAATGATAAAAAATGGTATCCGGAAAGATTTTATCCTGGAAAGGTATTTTGGAAGCGAAAAATCGGGTGGGAATTTGAATGTACATGACAGAAAAGTAGTTGTTAGAATATTAACTTATTAATCTAAACGAATATGGAAAATCAAGAAGATAAAACAATTCCGCCCAATGAAGCCAACGAGCCTGCTATGCCCGGAAATTATTCAAAGAAAAAAAATTTATTTCAGGTTATTAAAAACAACCCGGTAATAATTACAATTATAATTGGATTGATTGCTATTACGGGAGTTTACTTCTGGAAGGACATTCAGGGGAAAAAGCAAAAAGCGGCCATTGAAAAAATGGCTTCTGAGCAATTATTGCTGAATAATGTGGAAATGCTTAAGGTATTGGTCAAACCATTGATCTGGAGTATCCGGTCCGAAATGCTAAGGGGCAATATGGAGCAGGTGAATATTTTTACAACAGATATGGTTAAGGAAAAAAACTTTCAATTTATTCATCTCATTGACCCCAAAGGAATTTTCATCGTATCTACTGATAAAAAAATGGAAGGGCAGCCTGTAAATGGTATGTTTGATGTAAACCTGATGCAAACAGATTCTGTTTTAGTGATAAGCAAAGAGGAGAATATGCTCACACTTGCTGCTCCGGTAATGGGTTATGATAAACGTCTCGCTACCATCATCATGAATTATTCACACATGAAATTTAATCCGGAACAGAGTAAGGAAGAAAAAAATAAATAAACACTTAAGCCCCGATCACATTTTAAAAATCAATCAAAAAAATATGAAACAGGTAAAATTATTTTTCTCCGTAATCCTTTTTCTCCTTTTTATTGTTTTTACTTTTCAGAATTTTGAGAATGTAACGATATCATTTTTCAAATGGAGCATTACACTTCCATTAGCAATTACAGCTTTGGGGCTGTATGTTTTGGGAATGCTTACCGGTGGATTGTTGTGGTCAGGGTTAAAAAAGCTGACAAAAAAAGCTGAGCTATAGAGCCCCCTAAAGGCTTGTTTTATTTTCTAAATCAGTTAATTGTTATTCTGCATTTTTTCATTAACTTCCTTTGAGTTTTACTAACTCATTATCTCTGTTAATAATTATTCACGCCTGTTTCGGCAGGGTTTAAAACTATTGAGTTATGTATATAGTAAGAGATATTTTCCATTTAAAATTCGGGCAATTCCGTGAAGCAAAAGCGTTAATGAACGAAGCATTGGAAAAGGAGATGTTGCCCAAAGCTAAAACCACGCGTATATTGAGTGATTTCACCGGTGACTCCTACAGAATGATTTTAGAAACAGGTTATGATTCTTTGGCTGATTTTGAAAAAGAATTAGCCAGCGATATGGCAAAGGGCGAATGGCAATCCTGGTATGCAAAGTTTAAAGAACAGGTAACTAGCAGCCACCGCGAAATTTTGAAACTGGTATAGCAGGAGGCTTGTGATTCATTTATTTTATGCAGGGATAAATTTCAGTGAAATGGAATTTACACAGTGCCTTGTGTTTTTTTTGGTGAATTTTTCGCCAATAAAAACATGTCCCAAGTGCCCTTTACAATTAGCACAAACGATCTCAATTCTGCTACCATCTGCATCGGGTATGCGAAGTACGGCGCCGGGGATCTCATCATCAAAACTTGGCCACCCGCAGCGGGAATCAAATTTGTTATTAGAATGATATAAAGGATTATCGCATCGCCTGCATATATAAGTACCGGCCTCTTTGTTGTTATTGTATTCACCGGTAAAAGGGCGCTCAGTTCCTTTGTGAATGATCACATCTTCTTCGCGGGTGCTTAGTTTATTGAATTCCATAATATATATTCTGTGTTGGGTAAAGGTAAATGAAGCCTGACCTTAAAGTATTATTGATTCGTTAATGTTGCGAAAACAGTAAAGCGCCCTGTTGTTTAAGGGATAAGATATTTCAAAATGATCCATTTTATTAAATCTGCATAAAACAAGAGAGAAAAAGCAGCTTAATCGGCACTGCTTTTATCCCCAACAAACCAATGTTCCTTGTTCTTAAACAACACATTAAACGTTGTAAGTGAACCATAAATACGGGTGATGTATTGTTGCAGATTTACCTTTTCTTCATCTGTAAGTTTTTTGTGGCTGTTGATATTTTGTTCCATTACCCGCAGGCGGTCACGCAGCATCACAATTTTATGAAAGAAAATATCAATGGGAATTTCTTTTGGTTTTAATGATTTATCTGCTGTTTGCAACAGCATGGTTCCGCCTAGCCATTTATCACCCAGGGGAATGATCTCAGTTATTTCTGCCCACTGGCGGAGAATTTTCAGCAAAGACCTTTCTGTTTCTGAAACCGTTTCAACTTCTGCCGTAATATTTTCAGCAATGATCTCATCAAGATGGTTATCCGTTTTATCAATTTCTTTTATACCAACGTTGATAAAAGAAATAAGATAGGTTGCATAACGCACGCCTACAATTACCCCGGGACCATGATGCGTGTGTTGTAAGCGGGTTCCGATGCCTAGGTTTAACTGATCAGGTTCCATATATTTTATTTTTAAATGGGATTGAAATTGAAAATTAACCCTCTTTTTTTATTTATAGGAAAAAGCAATCAAATTAATTGAGGAGAGCAGTACAAAAAAATAAATGCAAAATCCTTTTATTCTTCTTCTTTTTTTGCCGGCGTTAGTTGTATTAATTTTTGAAACTGGTAAAATGAATGCAGAATATATTGGTTAAAAATAATTTCACTGCTGTTTCGGGTAAATTCATAAGAAGGTCTGTACCAAACCAAAAAACTGTCCAGCGGCGCCCCTTTTAATCCGGTGATTCGTTTTACGAATAATTTGCTAAAACGGTAGTTTACATATTTTTCTTCTTCCTGCATTTCCAGCCTTTGCTGAAAGGCCCTGAGATTCCTGTTTCTTTTAAAGCGGAAAATATTGATGAGTTCATTGACATCGGCACCTACTCCTCCGCCCGGAACAACCGAAGTGGAAATTCCCGGTTTCTTATAGTTATAAATATCTGCGTATGTCTGCCTGTTTTCCAGGGAATCCTGTTTATAGGATTTGGAAAATACAACCACCTCATTTAAAACATGGTACTTGCTTTTTATATTTATGCGAAGGGAGATATTAAAATTCCCTCTGTCGGATATTGATCTTACAGCGAATTTTTGAGTGGGTTTGTTGTTATAATAAAAAATAAGAGAATCGGACTCTTCCGTTAAAATGGAATACTTTCCCAGACTGTCTGTTATGGCAAACATGCCTCCTGTACTTACCACACGCACATTTTCTACATAATTGATCTTACTACTGTCGAAAACAACCCCACTGATATTTATTTGTGCAGATAAAGAATTACAATTCAACAAATAAAATAAAGCGAAACAAATAATTCTCAAAAGAAAGCGTGTTTAGAGCCGGTAATATTAAGAAAGAAATTCAAATTAATTGATGGGGTTCATCATGTTTAACTCAAATTTTTACTTTTCAAGCAAGGATTCAATAACCACCGGAAAATGCTGTTGTTCCAGGGCGTGAATTTTTTTGGCAAGTGACGCTGCTGTTTCCCCTTCGGTAACAACACAGGTTGCCTGGAAAATGATTTTTCCATGGTCATACATTTCATCGGCATAATGTATGCTGATGCCGCTTTCTTTTTCTCCTGCAGCAATAACCGCTTCATGAACATGCATTCCAAACATTCCTTTGCCGCCGTATTTGGGTAATAATGCAGGATGAATGTTGATTATCTTCTTTGGGTATTCATTGATCATTAAAGCAGGCAGCTTCCATAAAAACCCGGCCAATACGATCATTTCTGTATGGTGGCTTTTTAATTCCGGCAGATAAGCATTGCCGTTAAAAAATCTTTCCTTTTCAATTATGAGGGCAGGAATATTATTTTCTGCAGCAATTTTTAAGACTGCGGCATCGGGTTTATTGCAAATCATTAAACGCACCCTTGCCTTTGCATTCCTGTCGGGCTGATTGAAATATTCAATGATGTTTTTAGCATTTGTTCCGGAACCGCTGGCAAAAATAGTTATGCCGGTCATTTTTTTTCCTCTGACCTTATTCCATATCCGCATAATGTATTGCTTAAAAAAACGAAACTGACCCAATGGGATACTTACCAATAAAACCGATACCGGCCACAATAAACTAATCAGTATAATATAGATCAGAAACCAACCAATGCCTTTTTCCAAACCCGACAAAAGCAAAATCTTTCGGCCAACCCAGCCACAAAGGCTTCCGCCAAGGGCAAAAGTGGCAATAATTAAAGCCAGATTTATGCTGTTAACATTCCAATGTTCTTTCCATTTTCTAAACATTCTGCAAAAATGCAGTAAAACATTGTGATTATAATATGTAAAATTAAAAACAACTATAGACTTAAAATCAAGTTACAAATGTGTGACAATTGTTATATTAATATTTCCACAATCCGCTGAAATCCAGCCCGGATAAGGAAAAAATTTTTTTAACAATGTTGGTATTTTGTCAGTATCCTGCCTTATTTTTGCACACGAATCAGGATATTTTCCACATTAGCCCCGATAACTGTATGAGTCGCTATAGAAAAATCATTAACAAAGTTTTTGCAAGTATTGTTTTTGTTCTGCTTGTTACTACTACCAGCAATGTATTTGCCCAGGATGGGGAAGCATTGTTTAAAGCAAATTGTGCCAATTGCCATAAACCAGATGCTGATTATACAGGTCCGGCATTAAAAGGATGGAGCAGCAGGATTCCAAATCCGGAATGGCTTTACACCTGGATGGCAAACCCGGCCGGACAGAATGATGCCCACGCAAAAGAATTGAAAGACAAATGGAAGCCGACCATTATGACTGGTTTTCCTCAATTAAAGAAAGAAGAGATTGATGCGATCATGAAGTATGTGGATGATTATGCACCACCTGCTAAAGTTGAGCCGGGTACTACCGGAGCTCCAGAATCTGACAACTCCCTTTTATTCGGAATACTCACCCTTGTTTTAGCACTCGTTGCTTTTATATTATTACAGGTAAACAGCAACCTCCGAAAACTTACCGATGAAAAAGAAGGGATTTTTCGCGGAGAACCCGTTCCATTCTACCGCAATAAAACGTACCTGATGGCTGGAATACTGGTTTTATTTGGATTGGGAGGTTATATGACCATCACTGCTGCAATCGGCCTTGGGCGCACAATAAATTATCAGCCAGAACAACCTATTTATTATTCTCATAAAGTGCATGCAGGCGTAAACCAGATCAGTTGTCTTTATTGCCATGGTGGCGCACAGGACAGCAAACAGGCAAGTATACCCTCTGTAAATGTTTGTATGAATTGCCATATGGCAATCAAGGAATACAAAGGCGATCCGATCATAAAAGAAAACGGAACAGCCGTTAACGGAACAGCAGAAATTCAAAAATTATATGCATATGCAGGATGGAATCCTGTAACCAAGCAGTACAATGCCGATAAAAATGGGGATGGTATTCCCGACGGCGCCAGGCCAATTGAGTGGGTTAAAATTCACAACCTGCCCGATCATGTTTATTTTAATCACAGCCAACACATCAAAGTGGGTAACCAGCAATGCCAGACATGCCATGGCAATATCCAGGAGATGCCGGAGGTTTACCAGTTTGCAGAACTGAGTATGGGATGGTGTGTTAATTGCCACCGCGAAACCAAGGTGAATTTTTATAATAAAGAAGACAGTACCGGAAATAAGTTTTACAGCATTTATGAGAAATTCCATAATGACCTTAAAAATCATAAAATGGATAGTGTTACTGTAGAATCTATTGGCGGAACAGAGTGTCAGAAATGTCACTATTGATCGGTTATAACAGAGCTGCTAAAGAAATAAATTAACAATCTTTCATTCACTAAATAGCCCTTCTTTGGGTTGAGGTAATATGAATAATAAATACTGGCAAAATTTTGGGGAACTAAATCAGTCTGATGCTTTTAAGCAATCATCAGCAGATGAATTTAAAGAAGAGTTACTTCCATTGGCTGATTTGGATGACAACGGAATTTTAGAAGGGAAAACGCCCAGAAGGGATTTCTTAAAATATCTGGGTTTCAGCACCGCGGCAGCAGCATTGGCGGCCAGTTGCGAAACGCCTGTACAAAAAGCGGTTCCCTATTTGCAAAAGCCTGATAACCTTATTCCGGGTATTCCCAATTATTATGCTTCTACTTATGTTAATGGTGGAGATGCCATTAGTGTAGTTGTAAAACAAAGAGACGGCAGGCCTATTAAGATCGAAGGAAATGAATTGTCTTCTATAACAAAAGGTGGCACCAATGCTCAGGCACAGGCTTCTGTACTTGATCTGTATGATACCATCCGTTTGCGTCATCCTTTACAAAAAGACGGAGCAAAATACAAAGAAGTCAGCAGCTTTGATGCTTTTGATAAAATGATTGGAAGTGCTATTTCCTCACTTGCAGGAAAGGCCATTGTAATACTCACTTCTACCATTCATTCACCATCTACCCTACAGGTTATTAATGAATTTTTAGCAAAATACCCCGGCAGCAGGCATGTACAATATGATGCAGTAAGTTATAGCGGAATGCTGATGGCGAATGAAGCCTGTTACGGAAAAAGGGTGATACCTTCTTATAATTTCGACAAAGCCAAAACAATTGTAAGCCTGAGTGCCGATTTCCTGGGTACCTGGTTAAGCCCGACAGAATTCAGCAGGCAATATGCTGCAACTAAAAAAATTGAGGGCGAAAAACCTTCTATCAGCCGTCATATTCAGTTTGAAAGCATGCTAAGCCTTACCGGTGGTAATGCAGATGACCGGTTTACCCATAAACCATCTCAAACCGGTGCGATTGCATTGGCCATTTACAATGAACTTAAAGGGAGCACTTCCGATACAGGATTTTCTGACAACAAGAATTTAAGCAAAGGCATTAAACTGGCGGCTAAGCAATTGAAAGCTGCAGAAGGAAATGCATTGGTTGTTTGTGGCAGCAATGACATGAATGTACAGGTAGTTGTAAATGCGATTAATGAAATGATTGGTGCAAACGGAAAAACGATCAACTGGTCCGTTAGCTCTAATTACCGCAAAGGAATTGATACTGATATGTCAAAGCTGGTTGCCGATATGAACAATGGTTCAGTAGGCGGCTTATTTATTTATGACAGCAATCCGGTTTATAATTATTTCGACAGCAAAAAATTTGCAGAAGGACTTTCCAAATTGCCATTGAGTGTTTCTTTTAATGCTTCGATGGATGAAACGGCGGAGTTATGTAAATATATAATTCCTGCTCACCATTGGCTGGAAAGCTGGGGCGATGCGGAACCTAAATCAGGCTATTTCAGTTTGATACAACCTGTCATCAATCCATTGTTTAAAACAAGGGCATTTCAATCATCATTGATCAAATGGACAGATACCGATGCGGCAAATGCAACAGCCGGAACTTCGGATGAGTATGAAACCTATATCAAAAAATACTGGACAGGTAAATTGGGCAGTGAAGAAAACTGGAACAAGGCATTACAGGATGGTGTTATTGAACCATCATCTGAAGCCATTGTTGTGAGTCCCTCTTTCAGTACAACAAAGCTGGGAGAAGTTGCTGCCAACCTGAATGCAGTAAAAGGCGGCGCAACAGAAATATTCTTATACGAAAAGGTATCCATCGGTAATGGTAACCAGGCCAATAACCCCTGGTTGCAGGAATTACCCGATCCGGTATCAAAAGTAACATGGGATAATTATGCAATGATAGGTCCGGAAATGGCGAAATCATTGTTGGGAATAGATGTTTTTGACAATCAAAAGCAGGCAGATGCTTATGAGGTTCATCCCGAAAAACCGGTAATTAAAATAACCGTTAACGGTAAATCAATATCCTTACCGGCATTGATATTACCCGGATTGAATGCACAAACCATTGCAATCGCATTGGGATATGGCAGACAAAGTGCAAAGAAAGAAGATTCCGCAGACCGATTGGGCCGTTCGGCTACAGGCGCAGGACAGAATGCATATCCATTTGTTGGATTTGACGGAACTTCTGTTTTATATACAGCTACTGCAACAGCAGAAAAAACCAACGATACTTACCCATTGGCACAAACGCAGGTGCACGGGTCTTCAGAAAGCAGGCCAATCCTGTTTGAAACAAACCTGGCTGGTTTTCTTGCCAATCCGGAAGCGGTTTTGGAAGAACCAAGACATGAGCGCTCATTACTGATGGCTGATGGAAAAACAGATTTTACAAAAGATGCCACCATGTATCCCGATTTTGCAAAACCCGGTATCAAATGGGGAATGAGCATCGATCTGAATACTTGTACCGGTTGCAGTGCCTGTGTGGTGGCCTGTACCGCTGAAAACAATGTGAGTGTTGTGGGAAAGATACAGGTACAGCGTGCACACGAGATGCATTGGTTGCGTATTGACAGATATTTTACAGGAGATAAGAAAAATCCGGATGTGGTTTTTCAGCCGATGTTATGTCAGCATTGCGATAACGCACCCTGCGAAAACGTTTGCCCGGTTGTTGCAACCAACCACAGTTCTGAAGGACTGAATCAAATGATTTATAACAGGTGTATCGGTACAAGATATTGTGCCAATAACTGTCCGTATAAAGTACGGAGATTTAACTGGCTTGATTATACAGGGTCAGATAGTTTTGCCGATAACCAGGAGCCGTTGCGTGGTACAGATCTGGATGAATCTGTATTTCAGATGAATGAAGATCTTACCAGGATGGTATTGAATCCGGATGTTACGGTTCGTTCCAGAGGGGTAATGGAAAAATGTTCATTCTGTGTTCAGCGTTTGCAGGATAGCAAACTGGAAGCAAAAAAACAGGAAGATCCTTCATTGGTCCGGAATGTGAAAACAGCCTGTATGCAGGCATGTCCTACCAATGCCATTAGTTTTGGTAATGCAAACGATAAGGACAGTGAAGTGTATAAGATAAGAAACGTCGAGCAGGTGAACCGTAATTTTTATGTGCTGGAACAATTGCACGTATTACCCAACGTAAGTTACCTGGCCAAGATAAGGAATACCGACAGGAAAATTGGAACAGCAGAAGAACATGAAGCAGTAAAGGATAAAACAAAAGAACATGCATAACCTGCTAAAGGTTTAACAAAAAGTACAAGAGAGTGACACAACGATGTTGATAAGCGCTGTGTTGCCGGGAACATAAAAAACAACAAGCTAACTGCTAAAGGCTAAAAGCTAAAAAACATATGTCATTACTGAAATACGAATCACAACAAAGGGAACCGCTGGTTGATGGTAATAAAAATTATCACCAGGTAACGGAAGATATTATTGGCCCCATTGAGATGAAGCCCAGCCGGCTTTGGTACATTGGTTTTTATATCAGTGTGGCATTATTGCTTTTTGGTGTTTACAGTGTATACCGTGAGGTTACTTACGGTATCGGCCAGTGGAACCTGAATAAAACAATTGGTTGGGGCTGGGATATCACCAACTTTGTATGGTGGGTTGGTATCGGTCATGCAGGAACGCTGATATCTGCCATCTTATTATTGTTTCGCCAGGGATGGAGAACCGGTGTAAATCGTGCAGCAGAAGCCATGACAATATTTGCGGTTATGTGTGCGGGTCAGTTCCCTATCTGGCATATGGGCCGGGTATGGATGGCATTCTTCGTTTTGCCTTATCCAAACAGCCGTGGTCCATTATGGGTTAATTTTAATTCTCCCCTGCTTTGGGATGTATTTGCGATATCCACTTATTTCACCGTTTCACTTTTATTCTGGTATTCAGGATTACTGCCCGATCTGGCAACGGTAAGGGACAGGGCTAAAACAAAACTCCGGAAATTATTATACGGAGTTGCGTCTTTTGGCTGGACCGGAAGTACCAAACACTGGCAGCGTCATGAGAGTTTATCACTGGTATTGGCAGGATTGAGTACGCCCCTGGTACTTTCTGTGCACACCATTGTATCTTTCGATTTCGCAACATCCATTGTACCGGGCTGGCATACAACAATCTTCCCTCCCTACTTCGTAGCCGGAGCGATCTTCAGCGGATTTGCCATGGTGCAAACACTGTTGATCGTAGTAAGAAAAGTAATGGGACTGAAGGAATATATTACCCTTGGCCATATTGAAGCAATGAATAAAGTAATTGTATTAACGGGTAGTATTGTGGGTTGTGCTTATTTAACCGAGTTATTCATTGCATGGTACGGACAAAATCCATACGAGTGGTATGCATTCAGTGAAAACAGGGCAAACCTTTTCAGTCCGTATGGCTGGAGTTATTGGCTGATGATGTTTTGTAATGTGGTATCGCCGCAGTTATTCTGGAGTCGTAAACTGAGAAGAAATATTACTGTAACCTTCTTTATGAGCATCATTGTAAATATCGGAATGTGGTACGAGCGTTTTGTGATTATCGTTACTTCTGTTTACAGGGATTATCTTCCATCAAGCTGGAGTACTTATTACAGTCCGAGTATTTATGAAATTGGTTTTTATCTGGGAACTTTCGGACTGTTTTTTACCTGCTTCTTCCTGTTTGCAAAATACTTCCCGGTTATTGCGGTAGCAGAGATCAAGGCAATTTTGAAAACAAGTGGGGAGAATTATAAGGTAAAAATGACCGATATAGAAAAGGCAGATGCAGATAAATTTTATCAGGATGAAGTGGAACACGCTCATTAATAGACATTAAAGATTAAGAAGTTTAAAAGTTTAATATATGGCTGGAGGAATAAAAAAATTCGTGGTAGGATCATTTGATGATGAAGCAGTATTGTTTCCTGCGGTAAAAAATGTACGCAAAGCCGGATACAAGATCCATGATGTGTACACACCTTTTCCTGTACATGGTTTGGATCATGCGATGGGTATCAGAGAAACCAGCCTGCATACTGCCGGGTTTATTTATGCAATTACGGGAACCACAACGGCACTCACTTTTATGAGCTGGGTTTTTACCAAAGACTGGCCTCTTAATATTGGTGGTAAACCGCATTTTGCATTACCTGCATGGATACCCATTACTTTTGAATTAACCGTTTTGTTTTCAGCTGTTGGAATGGTACTTACTTTTTGTTACCTGTGTCAGTTATCACCATTTGTAAAAAAGCACCATTTTCATCCAAGAGCAACCGATGATCTTTTTGTAATGGCTATTGAATGCACCGATAAAACGGATGACAACGAAGTTCAAAATTTTTTACAAAATGCCGGAGCCAAAGAAATTAATATTCAGGTTGCTGAAACAGGTTGGTGGCTTGGCAGGTACGACAAAGAACAAAAATTATACAGAGACGAAAAAGGATATTAATTGATAATTGTTTAACGATAATTGATAAATGAAACGACTTAATTATATAGCAGCCATTTTTGTAACAGCATTGATTGTTTTTGTAAGCAGCTGTGACAATAAGCGCAAGCCAGGCAAAATTTATATGCCGGATATGGCTTACAGCAGGGCTTATGAAACCTATGCATCTCATGATTCTACAATCATTACGATGGATCCTTTAAAAAAGGGCGGGAATGCGATCTATTATAACAATAGCCCGGTACCCGGTACCATGAAGAGAGGTGAACTGTTTCCGTATACTTTACCCAATGATTCAAACGGGTATAAAATGAGCGCATTGGTAAAAAACCCGTTGGATTCAATAAGTTCAACTGAACTGAAGGAAGCCGGCAGATTATATAATATTAACTGTGCCATTTGTCACGGGGATAAGGGAATTGCAAACGGACCGTTGGCAGCTTCCGGGCAAATCGGTGGAGTTGCAAATCTTACACAGCCTGCTTTTGTGACAATGACTGATGGTACCATGTTTCATTCTATTCATTATGGAAAGGCAAATATGGGAAGTTATGCTTCACAGCTGAGCAGGAAACAACGCTGGATGATCATTAAATATATCAGAACCTTACAACCCAAATCAGCTGCAACACCAGTAGCTAAAGCGGATAGCACAATTGTAAAAAAAGGATAATTATTAAAAGCAACACACAAAATAAAGTTTAGATGAATAATCATTTTGAATTACCGGGCAGTTATAAAAAGTGGACCTTGGGTTTGATAGTAGCCGGTGTATTAGCATTGTTATATGGCTTTATTATGTTTCATCCGTTTGCCCATGGCGGACATGGTGAAAACACAAACAGTACCCGTTTTTGGGCGGTTCTGTTACAGAACAGCGTTTACTGGTTATTGGTTGTAAATGCTTCCATGTTCTTTTTATGTGTAACCACCATGGCAATGGGTGGATGGCAGGTTGCCATGCGTCGTGTACCTGAAGCAATTTCAAGTGTGGTGCCGATCCTGGGACTGATAACCTTATTGATTCTGATGGCCATTGTTTGGGGCGACCGTACAGATATTTACCACTGGTTGGATAAGGATGCAGTTGCACACGATAAGATATTGAATGGAAAAAAAGGTTTCTTAAACCCTATGTTCTTTACAATTGCTTCTGTAGTTACAATCGGATTGTGGTGGTTATTGGGCCGAAAAATGAGATCTCTGAGTCTGGAAACAGATAAAAGCGGTCCCATGGATTATGAAACCGGAAAAAAATGGATCTGGAAAAATACCGTTTGGGCTTCATTGTTTACTGTATTCTTCGGACTAACGGTTGCATCAACATCACCCTGGTTATGGCTGATGAGTATCGATCCGCATTGGTTTAGTACCATGTACAGCTGGTATACTTTTGCAAGCACTTTTGTTTCTGGCATTGCACTGATCGCTTTGTTTGTCATTTATTTAAAGAACCGTGGCCAGCTGGAATATGTAACGGAAGAGCATTTACATGACGTAGGTAAATTCATGTTCGCCTTTTCTATTTTCTGGACCTATCTCTGGTTTTCACAATACATGCTTATCTGGTACAGTAACCAGCCGGAAGAAACAAAATATTTTATCGAAAGGATCGGAACAGCAGAAAAAGCCGGACCATACAAGGGTATATTTTTCTTCAACCTGATCGTGAATTTCCTTTGTCCTTTATTGATATTGATGAAGAAAAGCACCAAACGTAGCTGGACGATGGTAACATTCATGGCCGTACTGATCATTTTTGGACATTGGATAGATTTTTACCAGATGGTAATGCCGGGAACATTGGGTGATCACGCTGAAATGATGCCTTTTGAATTTGGTATTGCAGCATTATTCATTGGTTTGATCATGTGGGGCGTGGGAAGGTATTTTACAAAAAATGCGCTGGTTGCAAAGAACCACCCATTCCTGAAAGAGAGTATCATTCACCATACTTAAGTAATAAAATAGTTGATCTGATTTGAATATTAAATAAAGGATTTGGATATTTCCTGGATAAACAGGATTATTAAGAAAAAAAATTTATACAATGAAGGAGTTTTTTCTGGTTGCGATAGGCATTATGATCTTTGTACTGATCTTTCAGATTGCAAAGGCAAGTGAATATGTAAGCGTGTTAAAAGGCGAAGAAAAAACACGCAGGCAAAATAATAAGATCAATGGATTTTTGCTGATGGCATTTATGGTCTTTGGTTTGCTGGGTGTGTGGTATTGCAATGAATTATATTATGGCAAAACATTATTTCCACAAGGGTCCGCTTCTCTGGAAGGAGAAAAAATTGACCTGATGTTATACATTACCATTGCCGTTACCGGAGTTGTTTTCGTAATTACACAGGTATTGCTTTTTTGGTTTGCATTTAAGTACCAGGAAAAAGATGGCAGAAAGGCATTCTTTTTTCCGCATAATACAAAACTGGAATTATTGTGGACAACAGTTCCTGCAATTTTTCTGACAGTGTTGGTAGTTTTCGGCCTTAAATACTGGTTCAAAATTACCAGTGATGCCCCAAAAGATTCTGTTGTAGTGGAAATTACAGGACACCAGTTTGCATGGGAAATGCGTTACCCGGGCAAAGACGGAAAGCTGGGAAAGAAAAATTATAAATTATATAATTCTCCTTCGGGAAACACCCTGGGTGTAGATTTTGAAGATCCTGAAAGCTGGGATGACCTGCATACAAATGATATGCATTTGCCGGTAGGTAAACCGGTAAAACTGGTTATTCATGCCCAGGATGTAATCCATGATGTTGGATTATCTCATTTCAGAATGAAAATGGATGCCGTTCCCGGAATTCCAACAACAATGTGGTTTACGCCGATCTATACAACAGAACAAATGAAACAAAGAACCGGAAATCCGAATTTTGTTTATGAGATCAGTTGTGACCAGATGTGTGGCAAGGGACACTTTTCAATGAGAGGTGTTATTGTAGTTGAATCAGAAGAAGAGTATAAAAAATGGCTGGGCACTCAAAAGCCTGAATACTTTACCCTGTTTCCGGATAAAGACCCGGCAAAAAATACAGCAGTGACAGACAGTATTAAAGCAGAACCATTGGCACAGGTTGTGACCGAAAAAAAATAATTAAACGGATTTCTAATAATATTTAAGATTATGAGCAGTGTAGTTACTTCACAAGATGCAACAAGTCATGCGGGGCATGATGCACATCACGAGCATCACCACCACGAGACTTTTATAAGCAAGTATGTATTTAGCCAGGATCATAAAACCATTGCCAAGCAATTTTTGGTTACAGGAATTATCTGGGCAATCATCGGAGGTTTGTTTTCAGTGATTTTCAGGCTACAGCTTGGTTATCCCGAACAAACTTTTCCTTTCCTGGAAAACTTATTGGGTCATTGGGCTAAAGGCGGTAAACTTGATCCTGAATTTTATTATGCACTTGTTACCATGCACGGAACTGTATTGGTATTCTTTGTACTCACAGCCGGGTTGAGTGGTACTTTTGCAAATTTCTTAATTCCATTGCAGATCGGTGCAAGGGATATGGCTTCTCCGATGTTGAATATGCTTAGCTATTGGTTTTTCTTTTTAGCTTCTGTGATTATGGTTTCTTCTTTGTTTGTTCAAACAGGACCTGCAAGTGGCGGCTGGACAGTTTATCCACCTTTAAGTGCATTGGGTGATGCTTCCATGGGAAGTAAAATTGGAATGGACCTGTGGCTGGTAAGTATGGCAATGTTTATTGTTTCCTCATTATTGGGAGGATTAAATTATATCACTACTATTCTTAATATGCGTACCAAAGGTATGAGTATGACCAGAATGCCGCTTACCATCTGGGCATTGTTCTTTACTGCGGTTCTGGGTGTATTGTCTTTCCCGGTTCTGTTATCCGGAGCGATCTTATTATTATTCGACAGAAACCTGGGTACCAGTTTCTTCTTAAGTGATATCGTAGTTGCAGGAAAAATATTACCAAATGAAGGAGGAAGTGCTATCCTGTTCCAGCATTTGTTCTGGTTCCTTGGCCACCCGGAAGTGTATATCATTTTATTGCCGGCAATGGGCATGGCTTCGGAGATCCTTTCGGTTAACAGCCGTAAGCCAATCTTTGGTTATATGGCCATGGTGGGTTCTTTGTTCGCCATTACAATTCTGGCATTCCTTGTGTGGGCGCACCATATGTTTGTAACCGGACTTAATCCTTTCCTCGGATCTGTTTTTGTACTGCTTACATTATTGATCGCGGTTCCATCGGCCATTAAAGTATTTAACTGGTTAACTACTTTGTGGAGGGGAAATATCCGGTTTACACCGGCCATGTTATTTGCTATCGGGTTTGTAAGTTTATTCATCAGTGGTGGATTAACGGGCATCTTCCTGGGTAATTCGGCACTGGATATTCACCTGCACGATACCTATTTTGTAGTTGCTCACTTTCACATTGTAATGGGTGTGGCTTCCTTTTTTGGAATGTTTGCCGGAATTTATCACTGGTATCCGAAAATGTTCGGCCGTTATTTGAACAATACATTATCATACATACATTTTTGGGTAACAATAGCCGGTGCCTACCTGATCTTCTGGCCAATGCATTATGAAGGACTGGCAGGTATGCCACGTCGTTATTACGATTATGCAAACTGGGAGTCGTTTAAGATGTTTGGCGGATTGAATGAATTCATCAGCCTGGTAGCCATGATCGTTTTTGCTACTCAATTATTATTTGTATTCAACTTTTTTTATAGTATCTGGAAAGGAAGAAAAGTAACTGAATTAAATCCATGGAATGCAAATACACTGGAGTGGACTACTCCTTTGCGTCCGGGTCATGGTAACTGGCCGGGAGAAATTCCGGAAGTGCATCGCTGGGCTTATGATTATGGAAAAGACGGAAGAGAATTTATTCCACAGGATGTACCCGTGGGTAAAGATGAAAGTACGGATCATTAAAATACGATTCTACCCTTCCAATGGACGGGATAGTGAAAATAAAATAAGTTAATTTCGGATCCGACTTTTAAAAAAACGGATTTGAAAGAGACCGAGAAGCATGGAGGAGAACAAAATCATATCCAATTCAACTTCGTTTGTATTGGCAAGTAAAGTGAAAGATTACTTTCAGTTAATCAAATTCACTCTGAGCTTTATGGTTGTGTTCAGTACTGTAGTAAGTTTTTTAATAGCGCCCTACTACAATATTTATACCCGCTCAACGCTATTATCAGTTCTTTTACTTTTTGTGGCAGGGATGCTTATCACCGGATCAGCCAACGGCATTAACCAGGCACTTGAAAAAGACACCGATGCCTTGATGATGCGAACGGCCAAAAGACCGGTTGCAAGTGGCAGAATGAGTATAAAGGAAGCATTTACGTTTGCTTTTATCTCAGGATTCATCGGCGTGGGGATGATGTGGTATTTTTTCAATTTGCAAAGCGCCATGATCGGATTGTTCAGTTTAATTTTATATGGGTTTATTTATACCCCGTTAAAAAAAATTAATTCTGTTGCAGTTTTGGTTGGAGCTATTCCGGGAGCCTTACCCTGTTTAATCGGATGGGTGGCAGCAACAGATGATTTTAGTGCTGGTGGATGGATATTATTCGGCATACAATTCATTTGGCAGTTCCCGCATTTTTGGGCTATTGCCTGGTTAGCACATCAGGATTATACCAAGGCTGGATTTAAATTGTTGCCGGCAGATAAAGGACCAACCAGGTTTACAGCTGTTCAGTCTATTATGTACAGCGTAATGATGATCCCTTTTGGAATACTGCCTTATGTTTTCGGCATCAGCGGATATATCAGTTTATGGATCCTGCTTGCATGCAATTTGTGGATGGTATATGTAAGTATCATGCTGTATGTAAGAATGAATGCAGCAAGTGCAAGAATGGTGATGTTCAGTTCTTATTTTTATCTGATGATCGTTTTTTTGAGTTTATACGCAGATAAAATAAAAGTTTAATAAAGAATAATTGTTTGATGTTCGGTTGGAAATATTACTGAATTAAAACATTTTTGAGTTCATAAATAAAAAGACCCCGAAAGGGTTGCTTATGATTACAGTGGCGATGGCACAAAAAAATAAAATACATCCATATAAGTTTGCTTTATGGGTGGGCATTGGAAGTATCTTAATGATGTTTGCCGGATTAACAAGTGCTTACATTGTTAAGCGTAATCAGGCTGGATGGGTTACGTTTAATTTACCAGCTGCTTTTTGGTATAGTACGGCAGCGATCATTTTAAGCAGTGTTGTTTTGTATATGGCTTCGGCTGCATTTAAAGAAAGGGCCATGAGCCGGTACCGGGTGTTGATGGCTTGTACAATGATCTTGGGAATCTTATTTATTGTACTGCAGTTAATTGGATTTAAACAATTATGGAATAACGGAATAACATTAACGGGTAATGTTTCTTATTCCTTTTTATACATTATTATTGGCATTCATGCCGCACACGTACTTGGAGGGATCGTTACAATGATCGTTATGTCGTTAAATGCTTTCAGGAGCAAAATAAAAAGTTACAGTACAGTACCAATTGATCTGATTAGCACCTATTGGCACTTTGTAGATATACTTTGGATCTATTTATTGATTTTTTTGGTTATGATCAAATAAGTGGTATCAAATAATAGAAAGATATTTTTATAAAAAGGGAAGAATAAAAAATTTAGTTATTAGAATTTATTAATTATGTCAACAACAGCAATACCAGCGGAAACAAAATGGTGGAGTGGCGGAAAAAGCCCTTTCAATGCCAGTTATGGTAAAGTAATGATGTGGTACTTTTTAATGAGTGATGCATTTACATTCGGAGCATTTCTTATTAGTTATGGTACCATTCGTTTCAGTGTGAACCATTGGGCAGATCCCAATCACGTTTTTAATGCATTTCCGTTAGCAGGCCACGCAAACCTCCCTTTGGCATTTGTGAGTCTGATGACTTTTATCCTGATCTTTAGCTCTGTAACAATGGTGCTTGCTGTTCATGAAGGACACAAAATGAACCGCAAAGGGGTTGAAAAATTTATGATCCTCACTATTATAGGAGGTATTGCATTCCTTGCCTGCCAGGCATGGGAGTGGACCCACTTAATAACCGGTGATCACTTGGTACTTGTAGACGGAAAAATAGAACATTGGGGAACAACCGTTACAAATAATCCCTGGGGTGCAGAAGTGCCTCATGATGTTTTGGCAAAAATGGGGATCACATTAAATGGCCACGAATCAGTTACCTATCCCGGACCCATTGCTTTTGGCGGATACTTTTTTGGTATTACAGGATTTCACGGATTCCACGTATTCAGTGGTGTGGTTATAAATATTGTAATGTATATAAAAACAAAGCTGGGGCATTTTGATCAACGGGGTCATTATGAGATGATTGAAAAGGCCGGACTTTACTGGCACTTTGTAGATCTGGTTTGGGTTTTTGTATTCCTGTGCTTTTATCTGATCTGATTTTTTTATTATAGTGAATTTTATCATTAACGAGTATATTTTATGAGTCAACATACCATATCACCTGAAATAACATTTGCAGCAGAACATGCTGGTGATACAAAGCATATTTGGAAAACATTCTGGCTTTTATCTTTAATAACATTAATTGAGCTGGGCATTGGTCTTGCTATTTATAATATCCATAAAGGAGAGCACCCCAATGCTACATTGGTACTTGCTTTTAAAGGGATGGTGTGTATTCTTACCATTGCAAAAGCATATTATATAGTTTCTGTATTTATGCATCTGGGTAATGAAGTAAGAAATATGATCCTTACGATTGTAGTACCATTAATTTTATTTATCTGGTTTATTGCTGCTTTTTTGTGGGATGGTAATGCATGGAAGAACCTGAGAAATACAAATGCCGGAAGCAAACCAGCTACAGAACAGGCTGCACCAGCTGCAATTAAAGAAGGGGCGAAGCACTAGAAGATCAGGATCATTTCTGTAAAAATATTTAACCATCGTTCCTCAAGACCAGGACGATGGTTTTTTTATATACACTTATTCGAATTGTACGAACTTGCAACTAATATAAACCTCCATTTTGAATAAAAAAGCTACTCTCTCTTTGATGCTCGCCATCTTATTACCGTTAACCGGCTATTTTCTGGTTAAGTTTTATAGCAAGGATGCTGTGCATATTCCACACCATTATTTTTACGACAGTGTGGTCGTTAATGAAAAAAATGGAAAGAAAACATCCGACACCGTCTGGCATAAAGTGAAGAATATTCATTTCACAAATCAGCTGGGTAAAAAAGTTTCTTTGGATGACTTAAAAGGGAAAGTAATTGTATTGGATTTTTTCTTCAGCCGATGTCCGAGTATTTGCCCCGGACTTGCACGTAATATGAAAAAACTGCAGGATTCTTTTGTTAAGAATGACAGCATCGTACAATTTATTTCTATCAGTGTTGATCCGGAACATGACAGTGTACCCCAGCTTAGAAAATTTGCTGATCGCTTAAATGTAAACCACGACAGCTGGTGGTTTGTAACCGGCGATAAGAAAGAGATCTATGATTTTGCTTTTAATGAAATAAAAGCGAGTATCGCCGATTCGGGTATTGATACCGCATTTATACATACCGAAAACTTTTTCCTGCTCGATAGTAACCGCATTGTTCGTGGATGGTATAACGGTTTTGATACCCTGAAGCAGGAACAACTGGTAAGAGATATTCCTACCCTTATGCTGGAAAGAGATAAAAAAAGTCCTTCATTGCTTCGTGGATTTATTCCGTACCTGCCGGTTATATTTATTGGAATAGGGATTGTAATTATTGTGATGAATGTACTCAACAGAAACAGAAAAAAACTAAATCTAAAAAAATAAAATGTTAGCCCCTTCATTACAAAAGAATGACCGCAAAGCAAGGGTATTTATTTTTACAGTATCCCTGATCGTTTTTACTGCTGTAATAATATTGAGCAGGGTAAAGCTTGATATGGACCTGCCTTTTGATGTACACATTTTTGCAACCGCCAATGCTGTGATCAATACACTGGTAACCATTTGCCTGATAGCCGGTTTAATGGCTGTAAAAAAACGGCATTATGGGTTGCATAAAAAAATAATGCTGACAGCAATCGCCTTGTCAGTAATATTTTTAATAAGTTATATCGCACATCATTTATTGGCCGGAGAAACCAGGTTCGGCGATATGAATCACGATGGGTTAATAAGTGATGAGGAAAAACTGCAGGCAGGATCCATGAGAATGATCTACTATTTTTTGCTGATCACACATATTCCCCTGGCAGCCATAATACTTCCATTTATCTTATATACAGCTTATCGTGCACTTACAGGTGAATATCAAAAGCATAAAAAACTTACCAGGTTTACCTGGCCCCTTTGGTTTTTTGTAGCTTTGAGTGGGGTCCTTATTTATTTAATGATATCGCCTTATTATAATTGATATTATGCAAACTTCAAATGGGTATAAAAGTTTACTGATCTTATATATATCCCTGCTGTTCGGGCAACTCATTTTTTTGGGAATTTCTTTTTTCATGGTTAAGCAACAAATGTTCAATAAAGAACTTGCAGATATAGAAAATATCTTAATGGTATTGGAAGTATTGCTGGTTCTGATATGTATGATAAGCGGGCAAAAAATATTTAAAGTAAGGGTTGAGAAATTAAATGAATTAAAATCACTTTCTGCAAAACTTACAGAATACAGGGTTGCAAGTTTAATCAGGTGGGCCTTAATGGAAGGGTCCTGTTTATTTGCGATCATTTGTTTTATGCTTACCTCCAATTATCTTTTTATGCTTATTGCTGTTTTGGTTTTATTCTTTTTTGCTGGCATTTCACCGGTAAAAAGTAAAGTGGCTTCTGATATGGGAATAACAGTTGAAGAACTGGATACTATTTCTTAACTTATCAATTAAAAAAGTAAAATGGGAAAAGGAAGATTGGAAGCATTCAGTGACGGGGTTTTGGCAATTATCATAACCATCATGGTGTTGGAATTGAAGGTTCCTCACGGCGATGATCTGGCTTCGTTACAACCACTTGTCCCAACGCTGTTAAGCTATGTGTTGAGTTTTGTATACCTGGGTATATATTGGAACAATCACCATCATATGCTGCATGCTGTAAAAGAAATTAACGGCAAAGCATTGTGGGCAAACCTGCATTTGTTATTCTGGCTTTCACTGGTTCCGTTTGTAACTGGATGGATGGGCGAAAACCATTTCACCAGGCTTCCGGTTGCAGTTTATGGATTTGTACTTTTAATGGCAGCGATAGCTTTCAATATACTTTCAAAAACACTTATCAGCAATAAGGATAAAAATAAAAAACTGGCAATGGCATTCGGGAAAGACATGAAAGGAACCATCTCGATGTTAATTTATGCAATTGGAATTGTAGTCGCTTTTTACAACCAGACATTCAGTCTGGCTTTGTATACAATTGTAGCTTTGATGTGGTTTATACCTGATAAGCGCATTGAAAAAACACTGATGAAAAACGAAACGGACCAATCGGTTTAAGATCGGATCTATTCCTTTTCCGAAACTTTTTCCAATACGACCTTTGTTGCAGAAAAGTGTTTGATCTTTACCGGGATCACTGTATTTAACTGGATAGATTTGTTTTGAATTTCTTCTGCCAGCATTTCATCAATAGCCAGCTTCCCCTGGATTTTATTTCCCACAAGGTTTACATGAATGCCAAAACTACTGATCTTAAATACAACAGCTTCAACAATTGTTTGTTTTTTAAAATGCTGAACAGCAGTTAAAAATTCAGGGATATACTGATGGTTGAACAGGCTTGTGGTCAGTTTATCGGTATTCTCAATGTTTTCAAACTTAAAAGTTATGGGCTCTGAATCTTCGTTTTCTGTTGGTGCAATTTCATAAGGAGAAATACTCAAAGGAAAGAACAGGTAACTTTCAATTTCTTTGATAAAATATTGCCCTTCGGTAACTTTTATATACCCCAAAAACTTGTTTTCAATTTTTGCTTTATTGATCAGAAGTTCCAGAGCGGTATTGTATTGGTATTGAATTTCTGAAGCATATTGCTGACTGCCGTTTGATCCGGTTTTTTTTAATACAAAGTTGACCTGATCGCCAATAAGAAAGCGGTGGATCTTTTTTATGATCTTTAATTTCTTAAGTCGCTTCTGTTCTGTCTCACTGATATCTGCCTGGATTGTTTTTTTCTTTCCGTTGTCTGTGTATTCAATTACAGCACGGTTTTTTTCATGATGTATAAAGCTGATCTTTCCGGGGATTGACTTGTTATTCATATTTAATAGTTTTAATAACGGCAACTTGCTGCAGCTGACATCTTTTATAAACTTAAGGCAATGGCAGGGTCCCAGAATTTATTTTTAAAATCTACCACTGTATCATTTTTAACTTCTACTTTATCTTTCTTTAATAATTCTTCCATCAGGGTTGGCGTTTCAAAATGATGTTTACCGGTAAGCATTCCGTTTCTGTTCACCACTCTTTGTGCCGGTACTTTTGGTCTGGCATTGTGAGCAGCATTCATCGCCCATCCAACCATACGTGCACTTAACTTTGTTCCAAGATATGCGGCAATGGCACCATAAGAAGTTACCCGTCCTTTTGGTATCTGTCTTACCACATCATATACATCCTGAAAAAAACTATACTCTTTAATAACAGAAACTGAATGTTTCTTTAAAGGTACTTCATCAGCAGGCATTTTTTTATTGATCTTTCTCATGACCTTTTATAGATAATAATTCACTGCGCTTTGGTTCCGGCACTGCTTCATAATGATAGGGACAATGTTTACAACCATTGCCACAGCAAAATCCTTTATTTAAATGGTATTTTTCTGTAAGTACAATATAACCATCTTCATTAAAATAATAATCTTCTCCTTCTGTAATGTTATTGCTCATCGCTGATCATTTCTTTTAATTGTTCATCAAGGTCCGGTAAATCATGGGGAATTGTAAATTTTATATAGTGGATCTTTTTGCTGTTTGCAATATCCAGTTTTTCGTAATGGGTTCTTATTCTCAAATCTGCTGATATGTTCACATCTGAATAGGCATTATCCAGATCTTCAACAATGTTGAGTTTATAAAGTTCAATAACCTTTTTGGTAAATTGATATAATTGCGGAGAATCTGTTTTTAGATTTATGCTGCCACCGGGTTTTAATATTTCCCGGTATAATCTTAAAAACCGCGGATGTGTCAATCTTTTTTTTGCTTTTGATCCTCTTAATTGCGGATCGGGAAAGGTTATCCAGATATCACTGATTTCACCTGCCTCAAAATAATCTGTTATTTTTTCAACCTGTGTCCGCAGAAAAGCAGCATTGTTAAGCGATTCATCCTGTGCTTTTTTAGCGCCAATATACATACGGTTGCCTTTGACATCTACTCCTATAAAGTTTTGTGCCGGATATAAAGCAGCAAGCCCTGTTGTGTATTCACCCCTGCCACAGGCCAGTTCAAGAATTACCGGATTTTCGTTTTTAAAGAAAACCTTCCATTGGCCTTTCATATCTGCAGGATATTCCAATACATTGGGAAAAGATTTTATCTGTGCAAAGCGGAGTAGTTTTTTTTGTGCCATGGGCGGCAAATATAAAATAAAACCCAGGATGAAGTGTATTTGTTATGACTGCAAAAAAGTCAATGTATCATAAATAGTAAGTATTCAATATTGAATACTTATCTGGAATATGCACAGCAAAGATCTAATTTATTAATAAAAAACAATATGCAGCCAATACAGCACCAATAACAGGACCCACTACCGGTACCCAGCTGTAACTCCAGTCACTTCCTCCTTTTCCTTTAATTGGCAGGATCGCATGCATGATACGGGGGCCCAGATCTCGGGCAGGGTTAATAGCATACCCTGTTGGCCCGCCTAAACTCAATCCGATTCCAAGTACCAGTAATGCCACCGGAAGTGCATCCAAAGATCCCAGACTGTTGGAGGCGGGAATGATCATCAGCACGCCAAAAAGCAGGATAAAAGTGCCAATGATCTCGGTGATCAAATTATTAAATGGACTTCTGATTGCAGGTGCATTACAAAAAACGGCCAATTGCAGGTTTTGTTCTTTGGTTTCATTAAAGTGTTGTCTGTATGTAACCCAAACAAGAAAAGCACCCAGCATCGCACCGATGAATTGGCCCAGTATATAAATGGGAACATCGGACCAATTAAATTTTCCGGCAACAGCAAGTCCGATGGTAACGGCAGGGTTTATATGCGCACCACTGAAACCCGCAACACAATAAACAGCAATAAAAACTGCCATTCCCCATCCCATCGTGATCACTATCCAGCCTCCTCCATGGCCTTTTGATTTATTAAGCAAGACATTGGCAACTACACCATCTCCAAAAACGATTAACAAAGCGGTGCCGATAATTTCTCCCAGGAATGCAGTCATGTTTTAAAAATTAAATTTTGGAAAAGCAAGTTTAGTGAATTAAATATTGATTTGCAATTTCTGTAAAATCTTTTATCTGCTGTTTTTGCCAACCATCTGAAAGATGCATTTCTTTTGCCATCATGGCGGCTACCAATACAGCAGAGTCAATAGCCGCTTTTGCATCAAGTATCAAAGACCGGGTTCTCCTTGACAATACATCTTCAACCGTCATGGCCATTTCATGTCGTATGGCCCAAATAACCTCCGCTTTTAAGTAGGGCAATTGTGGATTTATCTTTTCCTTTAATTCAGGTTGTTCAATTATCAATTGCCTGATAGCAATGGCATCACTACCATAGACGGAAAGAAGATCGTCTGGTAAATAGTCTTTGGTATAACCATGGATCCGCAAAGTTTCTGTAACACATTTCCTTTTAGGGAGGGTACCAACAAATATGGCATTGTCAACAGATGATTCAGCCATCTTTCTATAAGTGGTCCATTTGCCACCGGTAATTGTTATGAGTCCGGTTTCAGAAACAATTGTGCTGTAATCGCGGGGTAAAATGGAAGTGGTCTTTTTTCCTTTTATGCTGATAAGTGGCCTCAGGCCGGCAAAAACAGATTTAATATCACTGGTTTTAATATGGGTATCCAGGTAAAGATTAATATGCCGGATGATAAATTCAATTTCTTCTTTTAATGCAAAGGGTTCGATGGATATTTCTTTTAACGGAGTATCTGTTGTACCAATAATCACCCTGTTATGCCAGGGAACGGCAAACAAAACCCTTCCGTCATCTGTTTTGGGAATCATCATGGCATGTTTGCCGGAGAATACACTTTTGTCCACCACAAGATGGATCCCCTGTGAAACTGCAATGAGTGGTTTGTGTTGCGCATCATCCAGCAGCATCACTTTGTCGGAAAACACGCCGGTAGCATTTATCAGGACCTTGGTTTTCACTTCATGACTCTTTCCCGATAACTGATCATGAACAAATATGCCTTCAATGCGTTTATCCGTTTTAGTTATGGAAATTAATTTGCAGTAATTGATAAGGGTTGCTCCCTTGTCTGCTGCCGTTTGGGCAAGTGCGATGGCAAGCCTGCAGTCATCAAACTGTCCGTCGTGATAAAGAACTCCTCCTTTTAATTTCTCTTTTGAAATTTCAGGAAGCAATTCTGCTGCCTTTTTCTTTTTAAGTAAAACCGTTTTACCAAGCCCCCGCTTACCGGATAAAAGGGCATAGAATTTTAAACCGAATCCATAGAACCATTTTTCCCAAATATGAAATGCGGGTAAAATAAAGGGGATCTCATGACAGATATGCGGAGCATTTTTTAAGAGCAATCCTCTTTCTTTCAGTGATTCTCTTACCAGTTTGATGTTTCCCTGAGCGAGATAACGTACACCACCATGTATCAGTTTGGTAGACCGGCCCGAAGTGCCTTTCGCAAAGTCGTATTGCTCAACAAGCAAGGTTTTGTATCCTCTCGATGCGGCATCCACAGCCGTTCCCAGCCCGGTAGCTCCGCCGCCGATGATCACGATGTCCCATTCGGGAACCAACTCAAGTTGATCCAGCATGTGTTGCCTGTTCATAAATCGGATGTTATTTTCAAATACTTATCGTTTGATTCCTGTTCCGGTTTTCCTGTCAGTTAATTGTTTTTATTCTTCTGCCCATGCTTTTGCTGCTTTTAATGCCCGCTGCCATTCTTTGGAAAATTTTATTCTTTTTTCATCAGCCATTGCCGGTTTGAATTTTTTATCCACCTGCCATTGATTCTGTATATCATCCAGGTTTTTCCAGAAACCAACTGCAAGTCCGGCCAGATATGCGGCTCCGATTGCTGTTGTTTCAGTAACAACAGGTCTTACAACAACCGTATTTAAAATGTCACTTTGGAATTGCATCAGCAGATCATTGGCAGTTGCGCCACCATCAACCCTCAATTCTGAAATAGCTATACCCGAATCAGCTTCCATTGCATGCAGCACATCCATGGTTTGGTATGCAATACTGTCAAGTGCTGCTCGGGCAATATGCGCCGAGCTGCTGCCTCTTGTGAGGCCCGTGATGATTCCCCTGGCATGCTGGTTCCAGTGGGGAGCACCCAGTCCGGCGAACGCGGGAACTACATATACACCATTGCTGTCGGTTACCTGTTTTGCCAATGGTTCAACTTCTGCAGAGGATTTAATGATTCCCAACCCATCTCTCAGCCATTGTACCACAGCACCTGCAATAAAAACACTTCCTTCCAGCGCATAATGTGTAATGCCATTTACTTTCCATGCAACGGTAGTGAGTAAATTATTGGAAGAGGTAACCGGTTTTTCTCCGGTATTCATCAACATAAAACAGCCTGTGCCATAGGTGTTCTTAACCATGCCGGGTTGGGTACACATCTGACCGAATAAAGCGGCTTGCTGATCGCCCGCAATACCTGCTATCGGAATATTGTGGGCCGACAGGATATTTTGTGTATGTCCATAGATCTCTGAACTGCTTCTAACCTGCGGCAGCATATTACCGGGGATATCGAAAATGTTTTGCAACTGTCCATCCCATTGTAATGTATGAATATTCAACAGCATGGTACGTGATGCATTAGATACATCGGTGGCGTGTACCTGCCCTTTGGTAAGTTTCCACAATAACCAGGTATCGATAGTACCGAAACACAATTCACCGTTGTTTGCTTTTTGCCGGGCTCCAGGAACATTATCGAGTATCCATTTTATTTTGCTAGCAGAAAAATAGGCATCAATGACCAGACCTGTTTTTTGCTGAATGAGATCAGCTGCGCTGCTGGCCTTTAAGGAATCGCAAAAGGAAGCAGTTCTTCTGTCCTGCCAAACGATTGCATTATAAACAGGCTTTCCTGTTGCCCGTTCCCAAACCACGGTTGTTTCCCGCTGATTGGTAATACCGATGGCGGCGATATCTTCTGCATTCAAACCGGCTTTTGTAATGGCTTCTGCAGCTACACCGAATTGGGTGCTCCAGATTTCATTGGCATCATGCTCAACCCATCCGGGTTGTGGAAATATTTGTGCAAATTCTTTTTGAGCAACAGAAACGATGGAACCGGATTTATCAAATACTATGGCCCTTGAACTGGTTGTTCCTTGATCGAATGCGAGGATATATTGTTGCATGGGAACTACATTTTATCTAAATGTAAATTAAATATAGATACATGAGCAATTTTTAAGTTATTTAAGGAAATGATATTTAGCGGATATTTCTGGGCGATCACAAGTTGAAATTGCATGTCAATTTATAGTAAAATGCAGCTAAAATTAATTATCTTGCCGTTCCACTTTTTGTTTCTGCAACCCCTGACCAACTAAATTCAATATTATCCTTACTATTTGTATCTGGTTTAATACAGCACAATAATCAATGACCAAGAAATTTACCTATTTATTAGCCTGCTTATTTTTTGTAATAAACAGCTCGGCACAAATACCCTCCGGTTATTATAATGCAGCTGCATCAAAAACGGGAGAGACTTTAAGAGCAGCACTGCGTGATATTATAACTGCCGGCAGCGTAAAGCTTCCCTATACCAGTTCCTCCTTTGATGTTTGGGATGCATACTCAGTAACGGATACCCGGCCGGGTGACAATACCCTGATATGGGATATGTACTCTGATATTCCCGGTGGAACCCCTGCATACAACTATGCCATTTTTGCCAACCAGTGCGGCACATCAGGCGCCGAAGGTGACTGTTATTCGCGGGAACACCAGGTGCCGAATTCATGGTGGGGCGGACTGGATGATGCCAATAACCCGCAGTATTCCGATCTCCATCACCTGCCACCGGCAGATCAATATGTGAACAACAGAAAAAGTGCCCATCCTATTGGGCAGATAAGTTCCCCAACCTGGACTTCCTCTAATGGCAGTAAAGTAGGTCCCTGTTCCTGGCCCGGTTATACGGGAGTAGTTTTTGAACCAATCAATGAATACAAAGGAGATTTTGCCCGTGCTTATCTCTACACAGCTACACGGTATATGAATAACATCAGCTCCTGGGTGGTCAATTATCCCTCCACAGAAGCTCAATATGTTATCAATACTACCGGAAATAATTATAAACAATGGTTTATTGATATGTTGATTCAATGGTGTAATAATGACCCTGTAAGTCAGAAAGAAATAGATAGAAACAATGCTATCTATTACAATACGCCGCAACACAACCGCAATCCCTATATCGATCACCCTGAATATATATGTATAGTGTGGTCTTCTTCCAGGTGTTCTTCTGCACCATATATCTCTTCTGTAACACAGAGTCCGTTATTTCCAAACAGCATGAACCCGGTATCAGTAACTGCTTCAGTAACTTCCGCAGCAGGCTTATCCAGTGTTTATCTCATTTTGGGATCAGACGGCATTAACTTTACAGATACGATTCCGATGAATCTCAGCAGCAGTTCAGTATATGTAACCAGCGCTTCCATCCCTGCTTCAGCAGCCGGATCTGCTATTTATTACAGGATCGTTGCAGTTGATAATTCAGCGAACAGTTCGGTTTCCTCCATCAACAATTACACAGTTCTTAAAGAAGAGCCTTCCAATTATCCTTCCGGTTTTGCCTGCGGGACGATCAACAGTTCTTCCATATCACTTGCATGGGTAGACGCTACGGGAGCTTCACTGCCGGATGGTTACCTCATAAAAGCAAGTGCTGTGAGCCTTGCCGATATTTCTGCACCAACAGACGGGTTGGCTGTAGCAAATGGCAGTTTTACTAAAAATATAGCGACAGGTATTCAGGGGGTAAGTTTTACAGGGCTATCATCCTCTACACCCTATTATTTTAAAATTTATCCATATACAAATACAGGATCAAATATCAATTATAAGAATTCCGCTACCCCTCCGTCCGCAACCTGTACTACGGCTGTTTCTGCAGGTGGTGGCTGCGCCAATGATCTGATCATTTCTGAATACGTGGAAGGATCGAGCAACAATAAGTACATAGAGATTTACAATAATACCGGAGCTGCAGTCAACCTGGGTGATTATAAGCTGCGGCTTTTTGCGAATGGTACGGCTACTCCTACCAGTGATGTTGCATTGAGCGGCACTTTGAATAACCAGTCAACGATTGTATATAAGAACAGTTCTGCAACAGTGTATACAGGAACAGTAACTGCAAACTCAGCCATTAATTTCAATGGTAATGATGCAATTGCATTGTATAAGGTATCTACATCTTCCTATGTGGATATTTTTGGAAGGATTGGAGAGGACCCCGGTATTGCATGGACCAGCGGAGCTTTTACAACTATTGATAAAACCCTTGTCAGAAATGCAGCGGTTACTTCGGGTGTAACATTAAACCCAACTGCTGGGTTTCCTACTTTATCTACACAATGGACGCAGTATAACCAGGATGTTGTCACTAATCTTGGTTCTCATAGTATGACTTGTATAGGTTGTGCTTCCCCAACAGTTTCTGCCAGCAATATTTCCTTTAGTACTGTTGGTCAAAATTCCATGACCATTAACTGGACAAATGGAAATGGAAGTAAGAGAATGGTTGTTGTGAAAGCAGGAAGTTCCATTACAGGAGTTCCTTCCAATGGAAACAGCTATACTGCAAACAATGTTTTTGGCAACGGAGACATTTTAAATGCGGGTGAATATGTGACGTATAACAATTCCGGTTCATCAGTAAATATTACAAACCTCAGCGGCGGGGAAACGTATTTTATTTCCATTTTTGAATACGATTGTGTCCCCGGTTCTCAGATCTATCTTACACCCGGAGTTGTAGCAAATATTCAGACCTATTCAATTACAGCAGGCACAGTGCCGGAGAGTCAATATTGCGTAAATGCAACGACAGGTTATTCCACATCGTTGGATTTTATTTCAACAGGAGCTTATAGCAGTAATACCTATACTATTCAAATGTCAGATGGAATGGGTTCTTTTGCTTCGGCAGTAAACATCGGTTCACTGGTTAGTAATGCAAACAGTGAAACGATCAATTGTACCATACCGGCAAATACTCCCTCCGGTACAGGTTATCAATTAAGGATAATCAGTAACGGTCCTGTTGTAACAAGTACTGTGAGTAATAGTTTTGAAATCATATTATCATCCACAGCCCAGGCGCCAACCAGTGTTTCATCCAACAGGTCGGGATTCTGTTCCAGCGATACAGGCAATATAACGCTGAGTGCAATAGGGGGATCTGGAACCGTACTTACCTGGTTCAGTTCATCGTGCGGTGGCGCATTTGTTGGCAGCGGCAATCCTTTGATCATTGCTTCACCCAATGTTACAACAACGTATTATGCCCGATGGGGAACAACCTGCAGTAATTCAGGTTGTGCAGCTGTTACTGTAAGCGTAGATGCTTTACCGGTAGCATCAGCAGGATCTGCCATCAGCAGTTGCAGTGGTTCCGGGGCCATCACGATGACGGGAGCAACGGCTACCGGCACTACCAAAATTTGGTCTGGTGGAACCGGGCTGGGTACCTGGACGCAAAATGCAAACCCTGCTCTTGCAACATTTACTCCTTCAGTATCTGCAGGTTCATTCATTGCCAGTCTAACAGTAACAGGAACGGTTAGTTGTCCGGATGCGACTGCGTCTTCAACCCGTATCATCAGTTGGGGAACAGCAGGAACCTGGACAGGTGCCGTTAGTACAGATTGGTTCAACGCAGGAAACTGGTGTGGCGGATTGCCTGTATCCAGCACAAATATTATTATACCAGCCGCTGCACAATTACTGTTTACTCCTACTATTGGCTCCAACGGCGCCACTTGCCAGAATATTACAATCTCAGGAGCTGTTTCGATTGCCAATGGGTATAACCTTGATGTGAATGGTAACTGGACAAATAACGGAGCTA
>JBBKWV010000143.1:0-3567 GCA_037969135.1 Ferruginibacter sp. | reverse complement strand
GCATTGCTTTTTACCAATGCATCTTTTAAATTGTAGTATGAAGTAAGTATCGGGGATGGTTGTGTTTTTGTATTTTCCTGTGCAAAACTTTTTTGCACAAATACAGTTGCAAGCAATGCAACAATAATAAATATCTTTTTACTCACACTATTTTGAATAGTGTTTTTGAGTTCGTTAATCTTCGATTTCATTTTAATTTGATTTAATGTTTAAACAAAATAATTCCACGTCCCGAATTTTCGGGACAGAAAACATTAAATCAAATCATATTTGGAAACTCTGAATAGCTATGCGAATGTCCGGTATAGGAGGATGATGCCCCCGGACAAAATATCTGATATTAACAGATATCTGAGAAGTGTAAAAAATATCTATTGTATAAAATACAGGTATAAATGTTGCAAAAAATACAGGGCTAATAATGGTAGCTGAGGGAGGAACAGATTTATCGGCTTGTGAAAGTTTAATTACCGAATCATTACAACAGTCGCCTTTATCCTGTTTGCCGGCAGTATTATTTTCCGCTTCCTCATGATGGTGTTTTCCCCCATCGGCGTGAGTATGAATTTCTGTTGCTTCATCTTCATTATGATGAGAGGTATTAAAATCCATATCCACACCAACAGCACAGGCAAAGCCTACTGCTGTATTCAATCCGAATACTACAAGTAGTAAAGCCGCTTTTAATTGTATGGTTAGGTTTCTTTTCATTTACCTTATTCAAAATAAAAGCTATTTCAAAAACCAAAGACCTTAAGGTTCAGCGGGAGAAATTTGCAACTTTATCTGCTAATATGGCGGCATTGGCCAAAACAGTAAAGCTCTCCGCTGAGCCTGTTTATCTGCAATATTGCCCCATGAAAAAAGCGTCATGGCTAAGCGATGATAAGGCAATAAAAAATCCGTATTACGGTAATGCCATGCTTACCTGCGGCAACGTAAAAGAAACATTTTAATGAACAAGTCATGCCTTCCTGTCTTATTCTTTGAATGAGACAGGATGAGGCTATCATTCGTGTAATAAACAAAAAATAATAAAAATGAAAAGTATAATTCTTGGCATTGCAATAGCAGCCTCAACTTTAGCAGCTTGTAATAACAGTAATAATAACTCACCTGATAGTAAAACTGCAGTAAAGGATACAGACCAGATTAAAACTGAAACAGCAGCCAATGCAAATTCAACAACCTCTGTTTCTATAAAAGAAATTGTAACCACTTATTTACAATTAAAAAATGCATTGACCAACGATAATACCAATGATGCAGCCACCGCCGCAACTTCTTTGGAAACTACATTTAAAAACTTTGACAAATCCGCAATGACCGCTGCTCAAAAGAAAACATTTGAAGATGTGGAAGACGATGCAAGAGAACATGCTGAACATATAGGTTCAAATGGCGGAAATATTTCACATCAAAGGGAGCATTTTGAAATGCTGAGTAAAGACATGTATGATTTAGTAAAAGCATTTAGCAGTGGCCAGGTTTTGTATAAAGATTTTTGCCCGATGTATAATGACAACAAAGGCGCTTTCTGGATAAGTGAAACAAAGGAAATTAGAAACCCGTATTTCGGCAATGCAATGCCTGCCTGCGGATCTGTGAAAGAAGAATTGAAATAATGAAGCTCATTAAAAAAATAGCATGGGCATTATTAGCTGTTTTTGTTGTCATTCAATTTATACAGCCTGCTCATAATAAAAGTAACGGGATATCAGCAACTGATATCTCAGGAGTAGTTAACATTCCGGATAGTGTGCAGGCCGTTTTAAAAAATGCCTGTTACGATTGCCACAGCAATAATACTATCTATCCCTGGTATGTAAACATACAGCCTATGGGCTGGCTAATGGCTAAACATATAAAAGATGGAAAAGCACAACTGAATTTCAATGAGTTTGGTTCCTATTCAGCTCGTAGGCAGCAAAGTAAGTTAAAGTCAATTGCAAGTCAGGTAAAAGATGGCAATATGCCACTTTCATCCTACACATGGATGCATAAGAATGCAAGGCTTGGCAAAAAGGGAAAAGCATTAATTATGGATTGGGCTCAACAAACAAAGGGCAGCCTTTCGGCTAAAAAATAAAAAAATGAAAAAAATAATTTTAATATTCTTTGGGTTGGCAATATATTCCCTGGCAACAGCTCAGGATATGAAAGGCATGGATATGTCTAAAAAAGAACCCACAAAACAGGATCATCCCGAAACGTATACCTGCGTAATGCACCCCGAATTTCATGCCGTCAAACCGGGCAATTGCCCAAAGTGTGGAATGAAACTGGTAAAGGAAAAACCGAAAGTTGCAGCAAAGCCGGAGTTAAAGAACCCTGCCGAAATGCAAATGTCCATAGACACATCAAAACCAAAAGCCATGCCTGTTCATTCCGAAGACGGCGATATGGGTAACATGAAAATGAATGCTTTGCCCGCTGCAAATTCGAATGGGCTACCTCAAAAGACAATTGTAAATACGACGCCGCCAAGAACAGTAAGGTATGATCTGTATATAAAAGATACCCTGGTAAATTTTACGGGTAAAGTAAAACGTGCCATTGCAGTAAATGGACAAATACCCATGCCAACCTTAACTTTTACCGAAGGCGACACTGCCGAAATTTATGTGCATAATGAGTTGAATGAAACCACCTCACTGCACTGGCACGGGCTTTTTCTGCCAAATCAATATGATGGTGTACCGAACCTTACGCAGATGCCCATAGAACCACATACTACGCACCTGTACAGGTTTCCAATTATTCAACATGGTACACACTGGTATCATAGTCACAGCGGGTTGCAGGAGCAAATCGGTATGTATGGCGCCATGATCCTGAACAAAAGAGAGGACATGGATATAGCAACTCTTCCTGTAGTGCTGAGTGAATGGACAGATATGAATCCTAAAGAAGTGGACCGTAGCCTGCATAATGCAACAGATTGGTTTGCCATAAAAAAGGGAACTACTCAAAGTTATGCTGAGGCCATAAAGACAGGTCATTTCAAAACAAAAGTTACCAATGAATGGAAACGTATGAATGCAATGGATGTTAGCGATGTGTACTATGAAAAATTTTTGATAAACGGGAAGAATCAATCAGAATATCCTCAGTTAAAAGCAGGAGATAAAGTAAGGTTACGCATTGCAAACGGCGGAGCATCCTCTTATTTCTGGCTTACTTATTCAGGCGGTAAAATAACAGTTGTTGCAAACGATGGCAACGATGTGGAACCGGTAGAAGTTGACCGGTTAATTATTGGCGTTTCTGAAACCTATGATGTTATAGTAACCGTACCGGATAATATGAGTTATGAATTTTTAGTAACTCCTGAAGACCGTACCAAATCTGCTTCGCTCTGGCTGGGCAGTGGTATGAAGATGCCGGCAAAAAAACTTCCGAAGCTCAAATACTTTGCAGGGATGAAGATGATGAACGATATGATGGATATGAATGGAAATCTGATGCCGATGGGTATGGAAATGAGCAACCAGACAATGGATATGAACACGGTAATGTATCCTGAAATTACAGGTGAAGAAAATCCTAAAGGGGAAAAGAAAAAAA
>JBBKWV010000142.1:0-13060 GCA_037969135.1 Ferruginibacter sp. | reverse complement strand
ACTATTTATTACCCAATGAAGAAAGAATATATTTTTCAAAAAGGATGAAATCAGCATCCAGTTTTGTTTTTAATTTTTGTTTTAATTCATTTTCTTTTATAAAACTATATTGAATACTGTTATATACAAATGTTTTGATATCGGCATAACTGATATTGCGATATCTGTTGGCAAGTAATACAAATTGATCGGTAAGGTTGCTTCTTAAAACACCTGCATCATCAGTTGAGATCACAATGGGTACATTAAATGATTTATACAACATAATAGGGTGTTTATCTTCTTTTACATTAAGAATAAACTCATTGCTGAAAAGATTGATCTCTACCGGAATATTATTTATACTCATGTATTTCAACAAGGCATAGGCATTTTTTTCATAGGGCAGATCAACCCCATGCCCTATCCTGCTGGCTTTTGCATCATATACTGCTGAATGGATATGCCAGTTCAGTTCTTCCGGCTTTACAAGTCCCAGAGCAAGTTCTCCGGCATGCATTGAATATTTTACCGCAGGATATTTCTGATGGCAAAAATTAAACATCCGCATGTGCAGCCAGTAGTCCGACATGGATACATCCCCATGTTCCGGAGCTACAATATTTACACCCACAACCAACGGGCTCCTGTTCGCAGATTCAAATGCAATTATAAGATTTGTAAACAGCTGTACCGGATCCAAAAAACGCAACACAAAATTCTGGTATCGCATCATAAAATCGGAATCATCAATAGCAAGGGATTTATGCAATACGGCTAATTCATTGTTGAAATTTATGGCACAATCTGCAATATTCTTTTTTTGAAGGACGGAAAAAAGACTGTCGAAAAGATTGTCTGTTAACGAAATATTTTTTTCGGCCTGTAAAGATTTGAATTGATAATTTAAAGGAATAGGATCTGTAACCTGCTTATCACAATTAATAACCCTGTACATGGTTTCGATATAAGAAACATGTTCCTGAATGGCCCTTTGTTTTATTTCTAAAAGTCCGCGGGAATAACTTAGATCACTGGCAGGACCAAAATGTTGAAAAGATTCAAAGAACTGCCTGTTGGAAGGATAAGAAACAAAATTGAAATCTTTTACCGACCATAACTGTAAAAGGCGTTGTTTATATTCTGGGAATGTTCCTTTTATTAGTAAGCTGTCAAAAGTTGTCCAGCTTGAATCGGTTTTTGAACTGTCTGGTTTTATTTCCAGGGTATTTTTATTTATATAGAAATTGTTATCAACAGCAATATCCACGTAAGTTTCTGCATAAACTGAACCACTGTAATGATGATGCAGATCACCAGCTTTTGGCATTTGAGAAAAAAAGGCAGTCAGGGCTGATTTATCATTTCTAATACTTTCGAAATGATCATTTACATTTTGTGCATGCAGATCTGCAATAAAAAAGAAAGTTATAATATGCAATATTATTTTCATAAAGTTGAAGATAAAAAGAAAAGCGCAATGTTGCTTATATAGATATAAGTCTGCATGAGAAGAAATATTTAGTAAAAGGAGAATTTAAAATATTCAATTTGCAGCTGATCTTAATAATAATAGGTTTTGTTGAATGGTATTATATTTTTCCCATAGTAAAAAATGACCTGCACCCGGAATGATAATGTAATTCACTTTAGGATTAAATACGAGTTTCGTTTTTCCATACGCCACATTTTTTACAGTTACAAATTTATCTGCATCACCATGAATGAATGTAACAGGCATGGTTAGCTTGTCATAATGTAAATCAAGTTGATAAAGGTCTTTTTTAAAATAAACGATTTCGGTGTTTGATGGTCTGAATGCCCCTGGTAAAAGATACTTCAAAGGACTGTATACAAACAGATATCTCCAAAATTCTTTGGGTTCATCTTTTGGTGAAATAGAGCCTGAAATTATAGTCAAAGAAGAGATGCTTTCGGGATGGTCCTGGCCTATATTAATGATAACCGGCCCCCCGATACTCTGTCCAATTAAATGAACCTGCTTCTTGTTGTTTTCTTTTTTTAATATTTCATAAATTAAATCAGATTGTTCCTGTAAATGTAATGCGGTGCCAAAATTACTAAATCCAAAACCCGGCCTGTCAATGGAAATCATTCTGAAATGAGTTAACAAAGAACTATCCATCAAATAGTTTTTAAAAGCATCCCAACTTCCGGGTGAACCATGAATGAAAAAAAGTGTTGGAAGGCTGTCATTACCTGTTTTTACATAATGAAGATTATAATCATTTACTTTTAAAACTGAGATCTTCAGATCAATTCCTTTCTTTAAAAATGTTGATTTTGCTTTGCTGTCACTTAATCTGAACTGCATACATGCCTGGGCAAAAACAAGCCAGCTCACAAAAAAAGCGAGGAGGGATTTTTTTAAAAAACTCAGGCGATATATTTTCAACGCTAAATAATTTGTATTGAACACAAGTTATTTCATTTCTGTTTAAAAGGAGATGTGCCTTTTTTTATACTAACGGGTAACACATTCTTTAAATAAACTAAATCTTATGGATAGAATGGTTGTAAAATAAGAATGTGCATTTAATTTTCTGTAACTGGTTTTGGTAATGACATTTGATTGCTAAGGAAAAGCAGGCAGATAAAAGCAATCTGACCAAAAGGGGCAATATCCATTAAGAACCAGTTTGCAAAATGAAATATCAGAATCAGAATTGCCAGAATATGATCAAATTTTTTGGTAAAAAAACCAATGAACAGAATGAATTCAACAAAGAAAGATGTGAGGTATAATATATACGTTATCGCAGGTTGATCCGTTAAATAGAGATTTACGGATGTTCTTATACCTGTATTCCCTTCGAGGAAATAAGGCGTAAACTGGCTGCTAAGCATATTACTGAAATGGGCCGGATCCATTAATGCATTGTTATACAATTTTAAAATCGCTGCTGAAACATAAAAAAACAACAGATAATATCGGGTTGCTTCAAATGCAAAAAATTTATTTGATTCTTTTTTAAAAAGAAACGGAATGAATACCATGAAAAATCCTGCCTGGAAATTTCGATGGGCATGATAGCCCATAAACGTCACATAAAATAGCATCAATAAGATGAACAGCATATTTGCATTCCTGTTGTTAAACGGATATTGAATGAGTCGCAGGAGTAGCAAAACAATGGATGCATCCAATAGTATACCCAGCCAGAGATTTTCTGTAATGAATTGAGGCAGGCCGGGCAAATAAAAAAACCAGAATACTGGGTCAACATTGATACTAAAGAAAGGATTGCCATGTAAAAAGGAAAAACTGGCCCCCGAAAGGATAAACATCCCAAATTCCAGCAAAACAATTGCGAAAAGTATCCTGAGCTTATTTTCAAAAGAGATATGGAAACGGGGTTTTCGCATCTATTTTATTTTCATTTTAAAGATGCTGAGTGAATCGGTGATTATTGCCTGTTGATCATTCATCATGAAATGATATTGTAATAATTCAATTTCATCATTTTCAACAATGGGATATCCTGCGGATCTGCAATACCATATTGGCCAAAGGCCGGCCAGGTCTTTATCTGCTGTTAATCTTTTTAGCAGAAATTCTTTTATTTGGCCGGGAGAAAATTTTTGATTCAGGTAATCATCTAAAAATACTTTATGGTTGTTAATAATATATTTACAATAGCCGTTTAATGAAGTTTCCAGCAAATCTTTTTTCCAATAGGCCCGGCCAGTCGTTTTTACAATTGAACTATTCAGTTTTACAGCATAAGCGGTTGCTGTTTTAGATTTTGTAAAATCGATGGCATACATACTGTTATATGGAAAAAATACCATGTCCATTTTTTTATAAAAAACCAAGGCATAAAATAAAATAAAAACGAGTACCACCGAAAATCCGATAGAAGAATATTTTAAAAGCCGGTATAGAAACAAATGTTTCATTTATAATTGAATGATATCCGTTTTTTTTGAGGGTAATGAAAATTGTTTTTTAAAACCGTTTAATAGATATAAGAAGACAATACAATATGCTGCGGAACTGATAAACGCTGCTGCATAAGCCCCGTACAAAGGGATCAGCCAGGCATCAAAGCCAACAACAAGTACCAATCCGATCAGATCTCCCATAAATATTTTACGGATATTTCCCTTGCCAATATATACTGCATTTAACAAGGTAAGCATACCCAGACAAACAAACCCAGGCAAAAGAATGATCATGAATAAATACATTTCAGTAAAATCCTTTCCAAATACAAAAGGAAATAAATAGTTACCGGTAAGGGCAATCATAAATGCTGCCAGGCAAATCAATAATATATATGGCTGCATCATTTTTTTCCATTCTGCATAGGACGCCCCTACTGTTTCTGTTGATATGAAAGGCAATAACGTAGAGCTGATAATAGAGGAGAAATAGAGAAAATACTGACCAATCTTTCCGCATTGAACATAATTCCCCAAAGTGATTCCACTGGCATATTTTTCTACAAAAAAATTATCAACCCTTAAGAAGGCAAAATATATAACAGAAGACAGCATGATAAATATCCCTGCCCTTATAAAAACATTCCAGCTTACTGAAACTGCAGATTCCTTTTTTGTTGTATAGCTGAACAGATACATAAGTAATCCCTGAAAAAAAAATAAAATGCCGTATACAATGGCAATTTCCTGTAAAGGATTTGTGTTTTCCGGGTTTAAAAAAAAATATAGATAGATCAGGAAAATTGCATTGCTTATACCGAGTATATAATTCTGAAGATTGAACTTTTTTAAAGCTGATAAAACACCCTGATAGAATATTAAGAGCAGGTTTCCGATACAGAACAGAATGATTGCCAATGCAGGTTGATTGAAATATTCATTATTTTCCGGTAATATGATAAGTGCATAAAAAACAATGATCACAGCAAAAAATATAACTACCCTGAACATCATTTTATGTACAAGTGGCAACAGGGATTTTTCTTTTGAAAGCAATGCAATGGCAGCATAATCTAGTCCGGCACTGAAAATAAAGACAATAAAATTGAGTAAATATAATTCGTTAAAATAAAGCCCGCTTCCTGATGCACCCAGATACCTTACGATCAGAATATTTATAAAAAAAACAATGAGGTGATTAAGCAGTTTGCCAATTACATTCTGTTTTAAAATGGTTGCTAAGTTTATCATGAATTGGCATCAGACTTTTTTAAGGGCTCTATCAGGAATTGAAATTATTTAAGGCTGTTGATAATAACGGCAAATTCAGACGCCAGAAGGCTTGCACCACCAACCAAACCACCATCTACATCCGGTTGACTGAATATTTCTACTGCGTTTGATGCTTTTACACTTCCACCATATAAAATGGAAATTGAATCGGCTGTATCATTCCCGTATTGAGCTGCCATCACATTCCGGATATGGGCATGCATTTCCTGTGCCTGTTCACTGCTGGCTGTTTTGCCTGTACCGATTGCCCAGATAGGTTCATACGCAATGATGAATCCTTCCAATTGCTCTTTGGTTAAATGAAAAAGGCTTTCCTTCAGTTGTGCTTCAACATAACTGTTTTGTGTAGCGGCTTCCCGGATTGTAAGTGGTTCACCACAGCAAAAAATTGGTTTTACTGCATTCTCTAAAGCACGGTTTACTTTTTCTGCCAATACACTGCTGCTTTCATGGTGATATTCCCTTCTTTCACTGTGTCCGATTATTACATATTGAATATGGATGCTCTTCAGCATGGCTGCACTGACTTCACCGGTATAGGCTCCATTGTTTTTGGAAGAACAGTCCTGTGCCGCTGCATAAGCATATGTTTTTCCATCAAGCTTAGCCTGGATATTGATTAAATAAGGATATGGAACTGCAAATAAGGCAAGTTGGTCTTTCCCCAATGTATGTTCAGTAGCCATCAATTCATCCATCAATTGTTCTCCTTCCTGAAGACTCAGATTCATTTTCCAGTTTGCTGCAGCTATTTGTTTACGCATAAATCGTTTTTAGTATTAAGATGTATAAATTCGTTTTAGTATTTCTTTTTCTTCAACTGTTACTGATTGACCCTTCATTTTTTTCCAGTTTCCGATATCAATGATCGCTTTGTCAAAATCATATCTTTCCTTATTCCAGGAAAAGTTATCGATAAATTTTGCAGGGGTTTCATTGCCAAATATATTACAACATACGCCAACTACGGTTCCGGTATTAAAAGAGGTATTGATGGCCGCCCTGCTATAATCTCCCATAAGCAGGCCCGCTTTGTTTCCAACATCTGCTGTTTCTATGTTCTTTCCGGTTTTCATTTTTATCATTCCTCCGGTATTTTTCACATTGCTGTTACTTGTTCCTGCACCCAGGTTACAATAGGCTCCTATTACACTATCTCCTAGGTATCCATCATGTGCTTTGTTGCTGAATGCAAACAGGATCGAATTCTTGATCTCTCCTCCACCAACACAAAAAGGGCCAATGGTTGTTGCCCCATATATCTTTGTGCCCATTTTTAATGTGGCTCCTTCACAAAGAGCGAATGGACCCCGGATCATACAACCTTCCATGATTGTGCTGTTCTTTCCTATATAAACAGGGCCAGTGGAAGCATTGATAATGCTATGTTCAACGGTAGCCCCTTCTTCTATGAAAATATTATCTTCCCCGATGCATTTATTGGTTTTACTTAAAGGTTGTGATATCCTGTTTTTAGTAAGAAAATCAAAATCCCTTCTTATTGCCCAATCATTGTATTGAAATAATTGCCAGGGAAATTGAATGGTTTTAAAATTATCTGATTCCTCGAAGCCCAATTCTGTTTGCTGTTGGTCTAATATGGTTTGAAAATTATCGATTGTCGGAATTGTATTTGCATTGATTATTAATGCTTTGTCATCTTTATTTGCCAGTGATGTATAAACCGGGCAGTTGGTTAGTTTTTCCCATTTTTCCCTGATGGTAAGAATGCCAATCCGGATATCTGCAACATGTCTGGTATATGTAAATGGAACTAACTGTTGCGTACAATGCGCATCGGTGAGAAATATCTTCATTAGAATAAAAGTACAAAGATGTTTTGAATTAATTGAATGACGATGATATTATGCAAACAAAAATCCCTCCGGTAAACCGAAGGGACTTAAAGTATAGCCATGAAAAACAAACTTTAGATGAATAAGTTCATCTGTATAAATTATTTTGCTTTTTTCTCGTAACGTTTTTTAAACTTATCTATACGGCCAGCAGTATCTACCAATACATTTTTACCCGTATAAAATGGGTGTGAAGTATTTGAGATCTCCAGTTTAATAACCGGATATTCCTGACCATCTTCCCATAAAATTGTTTCTGCACTATAAGCTGTAGAACGGCTTAAAAAAGTAGTACCATTACTCATATCCTTGAAAACCACCTTTTTGTAAGTTGTTGGGTGAATTGCTTCTTTCATAATTTCAATTGTTTTGCATACGGATTTTGCCGTATTATTTTTAGAATGTGCAAAGTTAAGCAATTTCTGCTATTAAATAATCAAAAATATATTCAACTCTTCATATTTATGTGTTGCAATGCAATTCCTACATCCCATCCTTTACTGGCTTGTATAACATCCTGTAAATCATCAATCTTTTTTCCGGTAACCCGAATGATATCATCCATAATAGCCACCTGTACTTTTAAACCGTTATCCTTGATGAGTTTTACGATTTTTTTTGCATCTTCCTGCTTGATGCCATTACGTACCGGCACTTCTTTTTTGGTTATTTTTCCACTGGGGAAAGCTTCTTTGCTCAGGTCATACACTTCGGCTGCAAGTCCCTGTTTCATACTTCTGCTTATCAAAACATCTATGATTTGCTGAATCTTCATTTCACTGTCAGCTTCCAGGTTAACCTTAAAATCTTTTTTATTAAGGTCGATTACTACATGGGAACCCTTAAAATCAAACCGGTTGGTAATTTCTTTTTTTACAATATTGATAGCATTATCAAGTGTTTGAAGATCCACTTTGCTTACCATATCAAATGATGCCATAAAATTTAATTTAATCAAAAGTAAAAAACCCATGGCACAATGCCACAGGTTTTTATTAAAAAGTACTTTTTGGATTAAAACGGACCTATTTTAATTAGTTTTTGCCTTTAACCCGGTTTTGCTCATCCGATGCACCACCGCTTCTCTTTCCATTACCGGCTTTAAGTTTTCCCTTGCTGAATCGGTATGAAAAACTGATGCCTGCTGTTCTTCTGTCATTTACATTGATAAAGTTTGCATCCACAGTGCCATATTTACTATAGCCTTTGAAAACAGCACCGGCAAAAATATCATTGAAATTCAATTTAATACTTCCCTTGTTTTTCAATACCTGTTTGCTGATACCGGCATTCACCTGGGCCATTGGTTTTATATAAATCACTCCTTCCAGTCCCTTGGTTCTGTAAAATCCACTTATTTCGGCTACCCATCCTTTCCCAAATTTAAATTGTTGCTGAAGTTGTGCCATGAAAGTGGTAATTCCCACAGAAATAGATTCATTATTTACTTTTCCTTTAAAATGATTTTTGTAAACATTGGTATAAATATTTCCACTCCACCATTTGGTTATCTCTTTATGGGCAGTAACGGTAAGTCCTACCTGCTCCAGGCTTGCTATATTGGCTTTCTTGATAAATGTTTCATTATTGAGTTCATTTTGTTCAATTACCTGCTGAATAATATTATTGGTATTTGTATAATTAATGGTGGAAGTTAAAAATCCTTTATACGTGTGACTCAATTCAATGTTATGGGCAAACTGCGGACTGAGGTTTGGATTTCCCTGTTCAAATGTATACCTGTCGAGAAAGTGAACAAAAGGATTCAGGTTTTCATAATCGGGTCTCTCAATCCTTCTGCCATAATTGATGACAAATTGATTTTTCTCATTTGCAGTATACTGCAGGTAGAATGTAGGAAATAACTGAGAATAATTACGTATAAATTTTTTCACATCCTTTTCAAAATTTCCCGTGCCCGCACTATAACTGAATCCGGTAGAATTCCCATTGGCATTGGTGTATTCGTAACGCAGGCCCGTCTGGGCACTCCATTTTTTTCCAAAACTTCTGCTGTAATTCAAATAGGCGGCATTGATATTCTCTTTGTAAATAAAGTGATTGGATCTGCCACTGTCCAGTACGGCATAACCGGTTTTTAAACTATCGTAACGGGCATTGTTATCCGTTGTAACATAACTTGATTTGATACCGGCTTCCAGCTTTGCAGATTTTTTTAACGGAAGGCTGTAATCTATTTTTCCACTATATATTTTTATTTCAGTTGGAAGATTTCCCAGTAGAATATCCGGCGTGCGTAATAATTGACCCATATTGTCATAGTATGAACTTGTAAGTGGCTGAACACTGGTTGACCTATATTGTATGAAATCAAAATCGGAACTCAATTCCTGGCCGGCAGAATCCAATACACTGCGAAAATTAATATTGCTGCTGAAGTTTTTCCAATTTTCATCATTGTGCGTATCCGCTGTTGTTTGATTTGTTAATACGGAGTTGGGGTCATAAATGAACGTATTGGTATAACTCTCCCATTTACTGGGGTTCACATATCCATTGACCACAAAACCCAATGTGGTCTTTTTAGAAACAGTATAATCAATTCCCGCTTTGGCATTATAATAGGTGCTCTGGTTTTCCATTTCCGATTTCTGATCGAAGATGGATTTAATTTGTTTTGTAGATGTTTCTCTGAAATTTCTTACAATATAAAGTTCTTCAGAACGATGATTTCTGCTGAAATTTAAGTTGCTGAACAGGTTGATCTTTTTATTTCTGTAATTGAAATTAACCGCATCGTTGAACCGGGCATATTTCCCCTGCGTGTATCCGGCACTGATACTGCCGTTGTATCCAAAGACCTTGTTTTTCTTTGTTTTGATATTGATCACTCCGGCATTGCCTGCGGCATCAAATTTTGCAGGTGGATTGGTCATGATCTCGATCTGTTCCAATTGTGCTGAAGTCATATTGCGCAGCATATTTGCCAGATCTGATCCACTGAGATAACTGGGCCGGTTATCAATGTAAATAATTACACCCTGTTTCCCGTTCAAACTGATATTTCCATCCTTATCAACCGAAATCCCCGGAGATTTTTCCAGAATTTCCAGGGCAGTATTTCCGGCGTTAGTTACTGAAGCGTCCACATTTACAATTGTTCTGTCCAGTTTCCTTTCAATAAATTGTTTTTTACTGTTTATTACCACTTCCTTCAATTCCTTATTAACCGGAATAAGTTGCATTATACCCGCAGTCACAGTCCAATTTCCTGCATTAATGGTAAGTTTTTGGCTATAAGTATTTATATGCCCCATAGAAGAAGCCATTAATACATAATTGCCAAAACCCAGATTTTCAAAAACAAAATTTCCTGTTTTATCTGTAACAGAAATTTTGACAAGGGAGGAATCACTTGCATTGAGTAAGGAAATACTGGCAGCATCAATTGTCTTTTGATTACCCCCATTTTTAATACTTCCGGTGATCTTGCCGGAATTTTGTGCAAATGAGCCTAGAGTTAAGCTCAAAATTGCCAACAGGTTAAGAATTTTTTTCATGACTTTACTTTTTTTAATAATGGCTAAACAGTTATATACTTTGATTACTACTTCGCAAAAGTAAGTACTAAGTATAGCATAGTACAATGTTTTATACTGAACGGTGAAAAATGGGGATAATTGGCTTATAATAGTTTTGAATAATACGCTGGCAGTAAAAAAATGGTTACAATAAAAAACCACTCAATGATGAGTGGTTAAAATACAATGTTGAAGGAATTATATTATTGTTTATTTGTTCTTTTTGCAAAAATCATCAGTATGAGACCTGATAAGGATAATAATAAAGCGATTATTTCTGCCTGTGATGGATGGAATCCTAAGATTGAATAGGTCTTATTCACGCGTATCAATTCAATCATAAACCGTTCAATTCCATTTATCAGCAGGTATAATCCAAACATCATTAAAGGCGTTTTTATACGATGCCTAATTCCCCAAAGAAATAGAAATATTATAGTACAAAGAATGGTTTCATACAGAGGGGTTGGAAAAACGGGTAGTGGTAACATCCGGTTATGTTCTTCGGTATTACCGGCAATCAATACCCCATCCTTATTTACATTTTGGGGATAGGCGTATGCAAAAAACCATTTGGGTAAAAAATCAGGCCCTTTAAATGAACGGTGTGGAACCGCTTCCAAACTGGCATAAGTCCGGTCTGTTACGTAAATATTTCTATTGGCAGTATCCTTGGCTTTTCCTTCAATAAAATATGCTGCATGCTGTTGTAATTTTGATTCAAAATCTCCGGGTTTGGCTACAAATACTTTTCCATGGTCATCGCTGATATAAGCACTATTGTAAACGCCCCAATCGCCATCGCCGGAAACCTGGCAGCCTATACGGCCAATAGCATAAGCAATCATCAAAGCGGGTGCAGCTGCATCAACCAGGTGTTTTACATTGATCCCTTTTTTTACAGCAAACCAGCAAATGGCAATTGCAGCTAAAATTAATCCTCCATAAAATGTTAGCCCGCTGGCAGAAAATAAATTACCGATCGGATCCTGAATGAATTCGTCCCAATGTTCCAGGTTGTCAAAAAGTTTGGCGCCAAGAATTCCAAAGATCAATCCCAATATGATGATATCGCCTACCCTGTCATGCGGCCAGATCCTCAGCATCCTGTTTTCCGGTTCTTTTAATTTAAGTTTGTTTTTATCATACCATTTTAATCCTGCCAATACTAAAGCGATCGCAATACCGCCGCCAATATTACCTGCGGATGAAAAAATATATTCCTGCGGATTGATGTGATCGGGTTTACTAAAAAAGAGCCCGAACAACTTAAATCCGAATAAAAAACCAACGATTGCATTTATCAGTAGTTCTGAAATACTTGCAGGTTTGCCAACGGTTATCATTTCTTCACGAGGCAACAGTAATCCCTGCTTTTCTTTCCGTTTTAATTCTGAAGAAAGAACAAAAGCAGCAGCTACAAAAGCAAGCGCAACCATCAATCCAAAACTGTTTAAAAAACTAAGTACTTTCCATTCCACTCCAAACCATTCTTTAAATATGTAGTACAAATTGGGATACATTCTTTGCTTTTTAAACTAAAAAAAAAATTCAGTGTTGCAATATATTCTATAGTTATGGCAATAAAAAATCCTCCTGCATAGAGAAAGCAGGAGGATGTAAGAATTCGTTCTTAATTGCAATGCTGTTCAAATGCTCCGATCAGATTCTCGGATATCATCTGAGCACTTCTGCCTTCAATATTGTGTCGCTCAATGAAATGAACCAGTTTGCCATCTTTGAACAAAGCTATTGCTGGTGATGAAGGTGGATAGGGCATTAAATGTTCCCTTACTTTTTTTACAGCTTCCACATCAAAACCCGCAAAACTGGTTGTTAGATTATCTGGTTTTTTATTCCCGTTGGCTACAGCCAATAAAACACCGGGTCTGGCAGTTCCTGCACTGCAACCACATACCGAATTAATCATAACCAGTGTGGTTCCTTTTTCTGCAATAATTTTTTCTACATCTCCTGCTGTAAGCAATTCAGTAAATCCATTTTCTGTTAATTCTTCCTTCATTGGAATAACAATTTCTTCCGGATACATATTTTAAATTTTAATTTTTTATTAAAGACCAAAATTACAACCTTCTTTTTGAATATAAATTGAAATATTTCAATGGGTGTTTTCGAATATCGGAAATTATGGCTTACCAGATTAATCCAGAATGCCATACTGGCGTACGTTTCGGCTTAAAATTGCATAATTGGCTTGAAAAACTTAAATGGAATGCAATTTGAAGATTTGTATTTAAATTATTATTCAAAACAATAAAATAAGAAACCATGACACTCGTAAAAGTAAACAACCCCTTGTCAAAAACATTTGACGGAATGATGAAAGAGATTTTTAATGAATTTCCTGCAGCAATTAATAAAACGGTAAGAGAAGATGTGTTGCATTTCCCTCCTGTGAATATCATCGAAAAAAAAGATAGTTATCGCTTAGAGATTGCAGCACCAGGGTTTGATAAAACCGAA
>JBBKWV010000141.1:0-22589 GCA_037969135.1 Ferruginibacter sp. | reverse complement strand
CCTCAAACTTCAAACCTCAAACTTCAAACTTCAAACTTCAAACTTCAAACTTCAAACCTCAAACCTCAAACCTCAAACTATGAACTAAAGAATCCCTTCATCCGCAAAGCTGTAATAGCCTTCATCACTTACAATGATATGATCCAGTATGGTGATATCGAAATACCCTGCTGCCTGTTTGATCTTCTTTGTAATTTCTTCATCTGCTTTACTGGGTTTTAAATTTCCGGAAGGATGGTTGTGGCTTAAAACAAGTGACGTTGCTTCTGCTTCCAATGCTTTTCTTAATATGAGCCGGGGATCTGCTACTGTACCCGTTATGCCACCCCTGCTGATGATCTCAAAATGTTTTATTTTGTTGGCACGATTGAGAAATACTACTGCAAAAACTTCATAAGGATAATCCTTTAATACCGTTCTTAAATACATGGCTATCTCATTGCTGTTATGTACCACTGTTTTTTTTAATACATCTGCAACCTGTCTTCTTCTTCCCAATTCCAGTGCTGCAGTAATGCAGATAGATTTTGCCATGCCGATTCCTTTTATTTTTTGAAGATCATGAATAGAGCGTTTTCCCAATTCATCCAGATTATTAGAAACCATGTTCAGCAAGTCTTTTGCAAGTTCCACAGCAGATTTTTCTTTGTTACCATTATTGATAAGAATTGCCAGTAATTCTGAATTGCTTAATGCCGCTGCACCCAGGCCAATCATTTTTTCTCTGGGACGGTCGTCTGTTGCCCAATTTTTGATGGATGTGGAAGGCTTGTGAACATTTTCCATAATTTCAAAATTAATTGACCTAAACTAAATGTATTTTCGTAAAACTTTTCATTAATCAACTGTAATATTTATTTACATGGAATCCAATGCAAAAATCTTTTCCGGAACGGGGTCACAATATTTGGCAGAAAAAATTGCAAAAAAATTTGGTGAACCGCTTGGAAAGGTTAATATTCAACGTTTCAGTGACGGAGAGATCGGAATTGAATTTAAAGAAAGTATCAGGGGTAGGTTTGTTTTTCTAATTCAAAGTACATTTTCGCCTACGGATAACCTGATGGAATTATTGCTCATGATTGATGCAGCAAAAAGAGCATCCGCCTATAAAGTAATAGCCGTTATCCCCTATTATGGATTTGCCAGACAAGACAGAAAGGACAGGCCCCGGGTAGCAATCGGTTCAAAACTCATTGCAAATATGCTGGTAGCTGCGGGAGCAGACAGGATCATTACGATGGACCTTCATGCGCCTCAGATACAGGGATATTTTGATATTCCGGTTGACCACCTTGATTCCTCTGCCATATTTATCCCTTTTATTGAAAACCTGCAACTGGAAAACCTCACTTTTGCAGCACCGGATGTAGGCAGTGCAAACCGTATCAGGGAAATTGCAACTTATTTTGAATGTGAAATGGTTATTTGCGATAAACACCGGAAAAGGGCAAATGAAATAGCCAGTATGGTTTTGATCGGTGATGTAACTGATAGGGATGTTGTATTGATTGACGATATCTGTGATACCGGCGGTACACTTGCTAAAAGTGCAGCATTGATGAAGGAAAAGGGTGCCAGGAGTGTAAGGGCATTTTGTACCCATCCCGTACTAAGCGGAAATGCATATAAAAACATTGAAGAAAGTGTACTCGAAGAATTGGTGGTTTGTGATACCATTCCGGTTAAACCCGGCTGTAGTAAAATTAAAGTGGTATCAACGGATGAACTTTTTGCAGTTACAATCCGAAATGCTTTTGAGAATAAGAGTATTAACAGCCTGTTTATCAGGGGAAGAGTGAAAAGAGAAAAATAAGATAGGGTAAAATGGTACCCGATTCTCTGTTTTGGGCATCCTGTAATTAATTTTCAACTATGCATGAATAATCCATGAACTGAAAGTGATTTTCCTTACCTTTGCGCCTCATTAAAAAAATTATCACAATGAAATCAGTTACTATCGAAGGACAACTGAGGACCGAAAGCGGAAAAAAAGCCACCCGCCAACTTCGCTCTCAGCAATTGGTGCCAGGTGTAATCTATGGTGGTCAATCAGAGATCAACTTTGCAGCCCCGGCATCAGCATTTAAATCAATCGTTTATACATCAGAGTTTATACTTGCCGATGTGAAAATTGATGGGGCCGGCTATCGTTGCATTTTAAAAGATATTCAATTTGACAAAGTTACCGATGCTTTATTGCACGTTGATTTTCTGGAATTGGTAGAAAATAAAAAGGTAATTGCATCTTTACCATTGAAATATATTGGTACTCCGGAAGGAGTAAAAGCAGGTGGAAAGCTTGTAACCAAGATGAAAACACTGAAGATCAAAACGCTTCCAAAGTTTTTAAAAGAACACATTGATGTCGATATCACAAACCTGAAATTAAATGAGAATATCAGGGTACAGGATGTAATAGCTGAAAATATGGAAGTATTGAACTCTCCAAGGATTCCTATTGCTTCTGTTACAATGACACGTCAGTTGAAACAGGAAGAAGCAGCTGTTGTTCCTAAAGCCGCTGGCGCTGCCGCACCAGCTGCTGCTGCTCCTGCCGCAAAAAAATAATTAATCAGATTCAAATACCAAAAGCCCTTTTATAAAGGGCTTTTTTATTTTAAACATCAATTTGCAAAACCGAAACTTAGTTACCTTTGCAATCCAAAATATTAATTATGGGAATGGATAGAAATACAGTTATTGGTTTTATTTTGATTGGTATATTACTAATTGGAATGTTCGTTTTTAACAGCAGAAGCAGGCTGGCTTTTGAAGGGGAACAATTGCGGTTGGCCGATTCAATTGCTGCTTCAAAACCACCTGTTGATACCCTGGCAGTGAGATTGGACTCAATCAAAGCAGATTCACTTAAAATTAAAACTGAAAGTCAGGCTTTTCAGAATGTTGAAATGAAGGAACAATTAACTGTTGTTGAGAATGAAGTCTTGAAAATCACTTTTAGTAATAAGGGTGGTCAGCCTAAAAATGTAGAATTAAGAAAGTACAAAAAACTGGATGGTAGTCCGGTTGTTTTACAAAGCGGTGATTTCAATAAATTATCTTATACGATAAATGCAACTGGAAATGGAACTTCTCAAACGGATAATATTTATTTTTCAGTATCACCAGTTGTAGTAAATGCCGATAAAAGTAAAACCATCACATTTACCGCAGGTGATTCAGTTGGTAACCAGTTAAACCAGCAATATGTGATCAGGGAGAATGATTATATGGTTGATCTGAATATTACAGTAACAGGAGCGGATAAATTATTTTCTCAAAACACATTCAGTCTCCTGTGGCAGGCAGAAGCTCCGTTGATCGAAAAAAATCATGCATACGAGAAAACACAAACCCATATCAGTTATGTGAGTGATGACAATTATGATTTTGAATATATAGCTACTGGAGATGAAAAGGAGTTTTCCAAACCGGTAAACTGGGTAAGTATAAAACAACAGTTTTTTGCAACCGCCTTAACGGCAAAGAATACTTTTTCAAATACAAGTGTAGTCTGGACTGTTCCTGAAGATACAAATACGAATTACATAGCCAGAGCAACTACCAATGCTAAAATTAAACTAAATGCAGGGCATATTGCTATTATCCCGCTTCAATATTATTATGGTCCTAGCGATTTTAATGTATTAAAGAAGTATAATAATAAAATGGAGGATATGGTGCCTTATGGGAGCGGTGTATTCGCTTTTGTAAAATACATAAACAGATATTTTTTATTACCGGTATTTGATTTTATTCAAAAGCATATTGCAAGTATGGGAATGGTAATCTTATTACTGACCTTACTCATCCGGTTGATAACATCGCCGATCTTATATAAAAGTTATTTAAGTGGTGCAAAAATGAAGGTATTGAAACCTGAAGTAGATGCACTCAAATTGAAATTTAAAGACGATCAGCAGGCATTTGGGATGGAACAGATGAAGTTGTGGAGATCTGCCGGAGTGAGCCCTCTGGGAGGCTGTCTGCCAGCTTTGTTACAGATTCCTATTTTCATGTCATTATATTATTTCTTCCAATCCAATATTGATCTCAGGGGAAAGAATTTTTTATGGGCCAATGACCTGGCCGCATATGATTCTATAGCTAAATTGCCATTCTCTATCCCTTTTTATGGCGATCACGTTAGCTTATTCACTTTATTGGCTGTGATTACCAGTTTGTTGATCTCTATTTATAGCATGAGTAATATGCAGGATAACAGCAATCCTGTAATGAAATACATGCCTTATATTTTCCCGGTTTTGTTGCTGGGAATATTCAATTCACTACCCGCTGCTCTTACCTGGTATTATACAGTATCAAATACGATCACCCTTATTTTGCAGGTGGTTATTCAAAAATATATTATTGATCATGATAAGATTCTTTTGCAAATAGGGGAGAACAGAAAAAAACCTGTAAAGAAATCCAAACTGGCAGAAAGAATGGAAGCTATGCAGGCAAGTCAGAAAAAACTTCAGGATATGAAAGCAAAATCAAAAAAATAAAAGCGAAATCAGTTAATTTTAGTTAAAACCTGCATAATACAATGTGCAGGTTTTTCATTTAACGATAATTTAAATATTTAGCGGCTGTTTATATTATCTTTAGTCCTCAATATTTTGAAAATGAATATAGTGAAAAAAATAGTGATCATCTTTCTGGGAACATGTTGTTTTTTTTATGAAGCGATATCCCAAAAAGTACTGAAAGAACTTACATTGAATTACAATATTTCTATAGAATCGGTTGATGAAGACCCTGCTTTGAGCAAATCTCTCGACGGTGCAACATTATCCGTTTCTATCAAAGGGTCTGATAGCAGGGCAGATATGATCAGCAGCCTGGGATCTGAATCGAATTTATATGATTCAAAAACAGGAAAAGGCTTTATTTTGAAAGAGTACAGTGGTCAGAAATTAATGATCACTATGAACAGGGAAAATTGGATGCAGAAAAATAAATATTTTCAAAACCTGAAGTTCAATATTGATAATAAATAAATGATCGTTGCTGGATTTACATGTAAAAAAGCAACTGCAACTTTGGAAACAGGGAAGAACATTGTTGTTTATTTTGCAACGGAAGTTCTTACTGTAAATAAAGACTATTACAACGCATTTAATACCTTACCGGGTATTCCTGTTCAGTATGAAATGGAATCGGGGAAATTGAAATTTAAATATACACTCACAGGGATTAATTACGATAAAATACCAGACAGTAAATTCGATATTCCAAAAACCGGTTTTAGAGTCATGACTTATGATGAGAACCGGCAATTAAAAAAAGGGTAAGATTTGAAATAAAAGAGGACAAAAAAAAACCGCGAAAGCGGTTTATTTTGTTTTAATGATTATTTTAAGCCCGGAATAACCTTGTTTTATTTCCGGAACTATTACTTTTTGTTTTGTAGGAACTATATAAATACTGTTCCCTTTCTGAAAAGTTACCAATTCTGTTGATATCAATGAATTATTTTGCATTTCAACATTGGCAAGTAAACTACCGGTATATTTTAATCCGGTCTTTAAATTAAATGAAATAGAATTCTTAAATGAATTATTGGTATTAATGTTTAATAATATCTTGCTTTTGGATTTCTTTCCAATTCCTCTGTCAGCGAAAGAAACCTGCATGATACTTACAAGAATACCTAGTAATAGTATTTTTCTGGTTAATTTTCTCATCTACATTTAATTTATTGTTACAAATATATTAAAATTTATTTGAAATAACTATACCATTCATCAAACAATTTAATTTTTTCTATATGTATTTAAAAAGAAACGGGGAAATAAATAGATTAGTATAAAAAATGATGTTTTTGAGTAAATAATGCATAAATTACAATAACCTATCAACCATGAGTAATAACCCATACAGACAGGATCGAGAAGAGCTTAAAGAATTGTTACAACAATTTGACAATCTGAAAAAAGGCAAAAGCCATTCATTTATTGAAGAAGATGGTTTTGAGCGGATCATTGATTATTATGATGAAAAAGAACAATATTCCCAGGCACTTGAAGTTGCACAATTTGCAGTAGAACAATATCCATATTCAGCATCCCTGCTCATTAGTAAAGCTGATCTGCTGATTTCTCTTCGCCAGTATATGGAAGCGATAGATGTGCTGGAACAAGCTGAAATATTTGATGGCAGCGATACCTCTTTATACATTTTAAAAACAGATGCTTTTCTTGCAATGGATATGCAGGAAAAAGCTGCGTCTATTCTGGAAGAAGCCTTACTTAATTTTGAAGGAGAAGAAAAAATCGATTTGCTTTTCGAATTGGCTGATGTGTATGATGATTATGAGAATTTTGAAAAAGTATTTGATTGTCTCAAGTTAATCCTGGAACAGGATCCTTCTAATGAAGAAGCTTTATATAAAATTTGTTTCTGGACAGATTTCACTGGTCGAAATGAAGAGAGCATAAAACTTCACCAGCATATTATTGAAGAATGCCCTTTTAGTGAATTGGCATGGTTTAATCTGGGTGCCGCATATCAGGGAATAAAATTATATGAAAAGGGTATAGATGCTTATCAATATGCAGTTGCCATTGATGAAAAATTTGACTTCGCTTACCGCAATATGGGGGATGCCTATATCAAATTACGCAAATTCAAAGAAGCCATTGAAGTGTTGGAAAAAGTACTCGAACTGGCAATGCCCGAATCCGTTATATATGAGGCCATCGGGCATTGTAATCATAAAATTGACAATTTTGCACAGGCAAGATTTAACTATAAAAAAGCCAGTCATTTAAATCCGGAAGACAGCCATTTACATTATAAAATTGCTTGTACTTATATGAATGAAGGCAATTGGAATCAGGCGATAAAAGTATTGGAAGTGGCTTTAAAGATCAATCGCCTGCAATCTGATTTCAATCTGGCAATGGGCAAATGTTATGCTGAACTGGGCAATTTTGACGAAGCCATCACCTATTTTGGAAACGTGGTAAGGGTCAGGCCCAAAAATTCTGAAGGCTGGATTGAATTGTTAAAATGCCTTTACAAAGCCGAATTATTTGAAGAGGGAATTGAATATTCCTCTTTTGCACTGGAACAAATGGATTCAAAGCCTGTTTTTATTTTTTATAAAAGCATGTTTCTTTTTGCTGCCGGAAAAACAAAGGATGCCTTGATCTATCTCGAAAACGGTATGGCCATAAATGCAAGATTGATTAAACAGTTTATTGAGATCAACCCTGCTATATTACAGCATCAGCAGGTTGTGGAAATTATTGCAAAATATAAGAAGAAAAAATCCCGCTAAGTTTTTAGTTCTGCGTTTTAATCTGCTTTAAATATCTTTGCACGCAAAATAATTTCAACATGAATTTCAACCTTTCACAGATTCCCCAACGAAATGCAAAACCCCGTGATCATGGAATAACCATGGTAATGGACAAAGGCTTAAGTGTAGAAGAAGCAAAAAACTTTATGAATGCCTGTCATCCACATGTAGATGTTGTAAAACTTGGATTTGGTACCGCATTCGTAACACCAAATTTAAAAGAAAAGCTGGAAGTATACCGTTCATTTGGTATGGCTATATATTTTGGAGGCACCTTATTTGAAGCTTTTTTAATCCGCAATCAGTTTGAAGATTATATAAATGTTTGTAAAGAATTCGGAGTAAGTTATATGGAAGTGAGTGATGGCTCTATTACCATTCCGCATGCTGAAAAATGCGGGTATATAGAAAAACTTACCAAACATGGAGTGGTATTAAGTGAGGTAGGAAGCAAGGATGCGGCGCATATTATCCCTCCCTATAAATGGATTGAATTGATGCGGGCAGAATTGAATGCCGGTTCTACCTATGTAATTGCAGAAGCAAGAGAAGCAGGAAATGTAGGTATTTACAGGGGTAGTGGAGAAGTCAGAGAAGGACTTGTTCAGGAAATTCTTACACAGATACCCGAAGAAAAGATCATTTGGGAAGCTCCCCAGAAAGCACAACAGCTTTATTTTATCGAATTGATCGGATGTAATGTAAACCTGGGAAATATATCTCCTTCAGAAGTGATTCCCCTGGAAACCATGCGTATTGGGTTAAGAGGAGATACATTTCATTTATACCTGGAAAAAGAAACCGTTTGATGAAACAGTATGGTTTAATTGGCAATCCGCTGGGACATTCATTTTCAAAGAAATATTTTACTGAAAAATTTGAAAATGAAAACCTGCCTGATTGTTATTTTGAGCATTATGAGTTAAAGAATATCCGGGAAATTTCAGCTTTAATGAAAGAGATGAAAAATCTCCGGGGACTTGCAGTTACCATTCCATTTAAGGAATCAGTCATTCCATTTGTAGATGTGATGGATCCTGTTGCCGCAGCAATTTCAGCAATTAACTGTATAAAGATTGCTGACAATAAATTGACCGGGTTTAATACAGATGCAATCGGTTTTGAAAGATCATTAAAGCCATTACTTAAAAGTCATCATAAAAAAGCATTGATTTTAGGTTCCGGAGGATCATCCAAAGCAGTACAATACGTATTGAAAAAAAACAAAATCCCTTTTTTAATTGTTAGCAGAAGTCATATTTCTGCAACAGGATGTATAAATTATGCATCTTTAGATGAAAATAGCATTCAACAATACCCGCTTATTATCAATTGTTCTCCTGTAGGAATGTATCCGGACTTAACATGCTGTCCGGCTATTCCGTACCAGTATCTCAATGATAAAAATTTATTGTTCGATCTTGTTTATGAACCTGCAGAAACACAATTTTTATTCAAAGGAAAAAAACAGGGTGCTGTGGTAAAAAACGGATTTGAAATGCTCGTTATCCAGGCGGAAGAAAATTGGAAAATATGGAATGATTTGTGATCAGTTCCTCAGATGGGATTAACGGATAAAATTAAAAATCTCCCAAAATTAATTTTAATTTATCCGGTACAGCAGCAACTTTTTTACTGGAATAGTCATAGCAAACCAGGCCGGTCTTTGCTTTTGCGATCATAATATTTTTTTCATTTCTCACCGTTTGAATCGTATAGTACAATTCAAAACTTACTCTTGTAACATCAGCTGTTCCAATATCAATTGTCAACACATCGCCGTAAAATGATTCATTTATATACTCGATGGCCAGATCACTCATGATCAATCCAACGTCTTCTATATTCAATTCACTGTAATTATGCTTCTTTAACCATTGTACCCTTGCTTCATGAATGATACCAGCCACGGCATCATTGCCCAGGTGATTTCCATAATTAATATCTGTGATCCTTACAGGAATAATAACGGTAAAGATCATTCTTTCGGGTATGGTCAATTTAATTCTTGCCATCGATATCATTTAAAAATTGGATAAATTTTGTTGTTGCTTTTTTTCTGTGGCTGAATATATTTTTTTCATCCATCGTCATTTCTGCAAAAGTTTTTACACTTCCATCGGGAATAAATACAGGGTCATAACCAAATCCGTTATTGCCATTTTCTTTTTCTGTGATCTTTCCTTCACAGATTCCTTCAAATTGAAATTCCTTTCCATCCAGCATCAGGGATATTACTGTTCTGAACCTGGCTTTTCGGTTTTCAATCCCTTCCAGATTTTTTAAAAGTTTAAGCACATTTTTCTGAAAATCACTTTCCCCGCCGGCATAACGTGCACTTTTTACACCCGGTTCATTATTCAAAATCTCTACCTCCAAACCGGTATCTTCACTAAAACAATCCTTACCGGTTAGCGCATAAATGGTTTTAGATTTTTCACGGGCATTTTCTTCCAATGTATTGTGTGGTTCCGGAATATCGATATCAATACCCGCATCTTTCAGGCTGATGATCTGAAAACCATCCTTTAAAACTGCCCTTATTTCCGACACTTTGTTTTGATTATTTGTAGCAAAAATGATTGAATGCAACATGGATCTAAGTATTTTATAGAGAAAATAATTTTTGTAAACCAGCCCACAACAATTTTTTAAGATCCGTATCTGATTCAAATTTATTCAATGATGGAGCACTGAAATACGTCTGATTGTTATATTGCTGTACCTGAAAATGGGGAAACTGTAATGGAAAATCAAGCTCCTTCGGTTCTATGCCGAATAACAAGATAAATTCCGGGTGAAATTTATCCAATAGTGATTGGTAATTTATTTCCTTGTTCTGATGGAAATTGATTAGTGCAGTATCTGATAAAGAAAATTTGCAGGCTTTTAAGATATCAATAAGAAAATTGAGATCATTATCTGGCAAAAAAACCGCATTTTCATCCTGTACGATGAGCAAAATGTTTTTTTCATTTTTACCCAGATAAAGGATTTCGGGAATGTTCGATATTTCTGTTGTTAATCCTTGATTGTCAATAACTACAAGAAAGTTTTTGAATAATTCACTGATCAGGAAAGGGGGGAGTTGAAAATTGTCTAAACTCATAAAACCTACTTTTACTGGCTGTTTTTGCGTTTCTTTGCAGTAAAATTAACGATTATGATTGCAGCTGCCGATTTTAATATTACGAAGGTTGATAGAAGTAAACTTCATGATATAAACTTAGAAAATATACCTTTTGGAAAATACTTTACAGATCATATGCTTGAAGTGGATTATGAAGATGGTGAATGGAAAACCGTTGAAATCAAGCCTTATCAACCATTATTGATGGAACCTTCTATGGCTTCTATACATTATGGCCAATCGATATTCGAAGGGATAAAAGCATATAAGAATCTAAAGGGAGAAGCTTGTGTTTTCAGGCCATTGGATAATTTTAGACGATTTAATATTTCTGCTGAAAGAATGCAGATGCCCCAGATACCCGAGGAAATTTTTATGGAAGGATTGAGAGCACTCATAAAATTAGATATTAACTGGATTCCTGATAAAGAAGATCATTCTCTGTATATCAGGCCATTTATGTTCAGTACCGATGAAATGATCGGAGTTAAGCCGGGTGATAAGTATAAGTTTATGATCATTTTAAGCCCAACCGGACCATATTACAGTACCCCAATGCGTATTTATGTTGAAGAGCAGTATGTAAGGGCAGTCCCGGGGGGAGTTGGTTATGCTAAAGCCGCCGGGAATTATGGAGCTGCGATGTTCCCTACCGCTCAAGCGAAGAAAAAGGGATATGACCAGGTTTTATGGACAGACGCATTTGAACACAAATATGTGCAGGAATGTGGTACCATGAATGTTTTTTTTATCATTGGAAATACTGCCATTACTCCGGGTCTGGAATTAGGTACCATCCTGGCAGGTGTTACCCGTGAAAGTGCGATCACCGTTTTAAAAGATATGGGTTTTAACGTGGAAGAAAGAAGGTTATCTATCGATGAAGTTATTCAGGCACATAAAGCAGGCTTGTTATTTGAGGTTTTTGGAACGGGAACTGCTGCTACCATATCCTTGATCAAAGAGTTGAAATATAAGGATTATGTAATGAATTTTGATGTGGATAAATGGCAAACAGCCCCGGAATTAAAAAAGCGCCTGAACGATATCAGATACGGTAAGGCTGAAGACCGGTTTGGATGGATGCATATGATTTAATGTTAATAAATATAATTGAATTATCAATAGGATGCGTTTAAAAGGGGCTAAAGGGTTTTTACAGGAATAAATGGGTATAAAATCTTTTTAATTTTTAATTTTTAAATATAAATTTTCCCCTTACCTTTGCCGTCCGAAAAATAAAAGGTTTATAAATGCCAACTATACAACAATTAGTAAGAAAAGGGAGAGAAATTATCAAAGCAAAAAGTAAGTCAAGAGCTTTGGATAGTTGCCCTCAGCGCCGTGGTGTATGTACCAGGGTTTATACAACAACTCCTAAAAAGCCAAACTCAGCTTTGCGTAAAGTTGCAAAAGTGCGTTTGACCAATAAGATTGAGGTTATCGCTTATATCCCGGGTGAAGGGCATAATCTTCAGGAGCACTCGATCGTATTGATTCGTGGTGGAAGGGTAAAAGATCTTCCTGGTGTTCGTTATCATATTGTACGTGGTAGTTTGGATACTGCCGGCGTTAAAGACCGTAAACAAAGCCGTAGTAAATACGGAACCAAGAGAGCAAAAAAATAATTAATCAAATAAAATTAATAATTGAGCATTTATAATTATTAATTCTAATCAATAAACGAGATGCGTAAAACACAACCGAAAAAGATTCCATTGGCACCAGACCCAAAGTTTAATGATACTTTGGTTACACGTTTTGTGAATAACCTGATGTGGGAAGGTAAAAAAAGCGGCGCTTATAATATATTTTATGACGCTTTGGATAAAGTAAGCAAGCAAACAGGAGAGGATGGTTATGAGGTTTGGAAAAAAGCACTTACCAATATTACACCGGGTGTAGAGGTTCGCAGTCGCCGTATTGGTGGTGCAACTTTTCAGATCCCTGCAGAAGTTCGTTCCGACAGAAAAGTTTCTTTAAGCATCAAGTGGATGGTAAAGTATAGCCGCGACAGAAATGGCCGCAGCATGTCTGACAAACTGGCCAATGAAATTGTAGCTGCAAGCAAAGGTGAGGGTGCATCTTTCAAAAAGAAAGAAGATACCCACCGTATGGCAGAAGCAAATAAAGCATTTGCTCACTTCAGAATCTAATCGAAATAATTATACATTTTAAACCCCCGGATCCCGGGGGTTTTTTATTATAATACTCTTCCATTTTTGATTGAGATAACTAAAATATAATAAATCAAAAAAGGTTCCTGTTTATTTACCCGGAGGTATGGAATCCGTTACCGGTTTTTCTTTTTTTGAAGACTTCTTTTCTTTGCCGTCCTTAGGCTCCTTTTTCCCTTTTTTAGGTTTCACAACAGGATCTGCCCCGATATCATCTTCATTCATTTTATCTTTTGCATGCTGAAGCATAAAATAATAATTGGTATGGGTACCTTCATCGGATAATGCATCAACAATATACATCAGCGTTTTACTCTTTGATGGACTGGTAGTTTTATGAGCAACAGTAAGTCCTACATTATTAATAAAATGTTCTCCGTCAATAAGGCCCAATGAAAAAATGGCTGTTTCAGGTGTTTTGCCTTTTCCGCTATAGATCATGGCATCCATAATTTTTTCTACCTTATCCATAAAATATTTAGCGCTGTCTGCCTTTCTTAATTGATGATAGGAATACGATCTTTCTTTTAAAATACGCAGGCTCAGTGGATGGGTTTGCAAATAGGTCTTAGATTCTGTTAATGCTTCCTCATATTCCCCGTTATCATTCAGATCATATATTTCCTGTTCAGTACCCATATCACTATAAGGTTTATACCTGGGAGTTTCAGTGAAACCAATCATCAGGGCAAGGGTTTGTGCACGGGTTAAGGATGAGTCATTGTCTAAAAACCGGATCAGTAATTTTTGATAATAAAGATCACTTGTTTTATCCTTTGTTTGTTCCATTATGGCTTTAAAATCACGTTGGTAATTGAATGGAGCCACTGTTTGGGCAAAGCAGGATGTACAAAATAAAATAATAAAAGAAATAAAGATAGTTCTCATGATATTTATTAAATATTGGTTTTAATAGAACATGTAAATATTGTAAACTACATTATTGTAGTATCTATTGTATGGTTTAAAATTATTCCTGAATTATCAGGTTACCCGGAACCCTGAATTTCTTATTTGTCATAACTGTAATTTTTGCACCGGCTGCGATTGTCTGGTTAATATTTAAAATACATTCTTCATCAGTTGGTGGATTGATAAATATTTGTGAACAGGCAGGAAGTACCGAAGGAGGGATCAGATTATTAACCCAGTTCGAAGCAATATTCCAATTACCCATTCCATTGAAAGTATACACATTGGATGCGTTAACTGCCATGGTAATGATATTCGAGCTGACTGTTTTAACAGCAGAATGTGTAAATATCATATTGGGCCTTACAGAAGCCATGTTTCCGGTAAGTTTGGTACAGGCTCCTGCACCGCCCGTTCCATCTGCACGGTAATAAGTATTTGAAATAAACGGGGTGGTAGTCTGGTATGTTTGATAAGCAAGATTTCCGATAACCTGGTTAGAAAAACAAATATCAACGACCAGGTTTGAAATTCCATCCCAATAAAATGGACTGGAAAATAAATGGGTATTGACTGAATTTAAAGTAGGCTTGTAATTTACCGGCCCAAAAACAGTGGTCAATGAAGGGTTGAGAAAAGAAGTGGTCATGACATTAGCGTTGGTTTGCGCAATTTTAATTGTATAGCCATTTAAAATTACAGGGTCTCCGGTTGTACCCGCAACATTAAATCCCAATGAGTTGATGAATCCCCTGGATAAACCCAATGAATTTAATTCAGAAGCCCTGATCAGATACTGTTGACGGGCATTGCCGTAGTAAGTTGGATATGCAACTCCAGAATCTACTCTGGTTCCATTAAGCACAGTACTGGTTCCCAATGTTTTTATAGTTGGGCAGGTAGCTGTTGCATTTATACTGCACTGAAAAATTTGCCCGTTGGAAATATTATTTGATGAAAATGTTTGGGAATTCAAACCAACATTTACTCCGTTAATGCTCCACTGGAAATCCGGATTGTTGCCGTCAGAAATGGTTGCAGTAAATGTAGCTTCATCACCCGGACATAGTGGGTTATTCCCACCTGTTTGGGCTATAATTACAGTTGGATCTACCGGTGGGTTGATCTGCATGCTGATATCATTTGAATTTACTTGTGTTGCAGAAAGGCAACTGATGCTCGATGTCATAACGCAGCTAACTACTTGTCCATTTGTTAAACCGGATGTTGTAAAAACCGGATTATTATTTCCAACATTTATCCCGTTTACCTTCCATTGATAAGATGCATTATTCCCTCCATATACAGCAGTTGCAGTAAATGATAACGCAACAGCAGGGCAGGTAGGATTGCTTCCATTACTTATTGCGATTGATACAGTTGCAATAGAACCGGGAGGGATCACATTGATGCTTGTAGGCAAAGACGTGGCTGTATAAGCTCCGCAGGTAGTTGAAACGGTATAAGGACCAGCGGTTGATACTACAATAGATTGAGTGGTTTCCCCGGTAGACCACAGATAATTATTTTCTGTACTCGAGGTCAATGTTATTTGCCCACCTTCACAAATAGTTGTGGATCCACTTGCAGTAATGATCGGGGCAATACTTTGTTGTGTTAATGTGATGGGAACTGCTACCCAATTATTATTCTCATCACTTTCCACAAAGTCATTATCAGGGTCTGTAATAGAAACAATATAATAATTGCCATTGCATACATTTTGCAATGGGATGGGATCATTCAGGTTTACACTGTAAACATCATAATTACCAGGATAAATACCCTGGTTTTTGCCACAACCGGTATGCCATCCAACATTGTTATTGGGCACGGTTAAGATAGTATTCCCATTATTGTCCACACATTCGCCCGGTTTACCTGCACAGGTGCCTAGATTGATAAGACAGAAACTTTGTTTTGTGCCGTTAGCTACGATTGGCCATGTTCGGGCATCCGGGTTAGCTGTTGCAGTCCTTAATGAGTAATTGGCCCAGTTATCTACATGCAAATGTCCATGGGTCCGGTGAAATGTCATTTTGCTGGCTACCCGGTCATAAAAACTGAGGGTATCTTTACCGGCCTCTTTCTGAAAAATCCTTTGTTTAACAACATGCTGTAATTCTTCTCCGTTTGGACAAATAGTATTACAGGGAACACGTGTTGTACCACAAAAACAGGAATCAATACCATAAATATCAAGTGGCCCGAATCCTATATTCGGTGTGGCATTTGAAATGTATAAAAACCCGGGTTCTTCCCGGTGATTGATATTGATCTCATGTGCAGAGGCAGTCATATCCGGTAAAAGATCACAGGCGGCAGCTCCGCCCGGGCATACACAGGATGCACAAACATAGGTTCCAACCGGGGCTCCAGAACCCGAGCCAACAATAAGCCTGGGTGGATTATTGGTAAACTCAATACTGGCATTATAAATTGTACCTGTATCCGGACTCGCGATATCGGTAACTATTAACAACCAGGTTCCATTGGGGTTCTGGCCATTATTAAAAGAGCTTACATCTCCAACAGGGAAGAATATACCTGAATAGGGAGGTTGGGCATTGGTGAATGCGGTGCCATCCATCCCAACACAAGTACCCAGAAAATCATTACCCGATCCTCCGATATTATCTATTAGTGTAACAGTAAAACCATTGGGGGAAACCAATTTGATCAAGAGGTCACTTTCGTACGAATGTGTGATATTCATACAAATATGGGCAATACCGTAATTGGTATCAATCACTGCCGGTACTCCGGATACGATTATGGAAATTGTATCAGATTGAAAATCAAGAATAGATTCATTTCCCGACCAGGAAAAAGTTTGTGCTTTACAAAAAAGAGAAAAAGAAAAAAGGATGCAAACAGTAAATAATTTTTTCAACAGATAAGTTTTTGGTGTATAAATATAGGGAAAAAAGTGATTTCGGCGTGTTTACAGGTTAGGCGATCATTAAGTAAAAAAAATCCATAGCCTTTAATAAAGCTATGGATGAAAAAAATTTGTTGTGTTTTTATAATTTACTTATTTGTTTATGTTCGTTGATCGTTTCACCATTAAGTTTTAAATAATAAACACCTTTAGCCAGATTACTGAGATCAAATACAAAATTATTATTGCCGGCAGATAAATTAAGCAGCTGCTGTATTAAAATCCTCCCGCTGTTATCAATCAAAGTTGCACGCACTTGTTCAGCTTTTTGAATATTGATACTGATATTTGCTTTGTTGACTACCGGATTCGGGTTGATGGAAATGTTGTTATTTTTTAAAAGCGGAAATGAGATAGTTCTTGAATAGGTAAATCTGCCATTTATTTCATTTTCTTTTAAACGATAGTAAATAACATTTGATCCCAATGAAATAATATCCTTATCGATGAATGAATAATTTTGAAAACCAGATTGATTGATCGCAGCCACATGTGTAATTTGAGTAAATGTTCTGCCATTGATACTTCTTTCCAGGTCATAAGAATCAATATTATATTCATTGGATGTTTCCCAGGTAATATTTCCATCCTTACCTGAAAGGCGGCCATTAAATTCAATCAGGGTAAGTGGAAGCGGGCCACCATGAGCCTTATTGAAAAAGTAAAAGGAAGAAAAAGAATTTACACTTGTTGTAAGCACATAATCAGAACCCCAACGTTCTGCCGTAGTAACTACCGGAAACGGATCTGAACTCAGCATTGAACCACATCCGTCATCGTTTTTAAATACGCCAACATCGTCAATACTGTTTATACCAGATGGTTGCCCCAATGAATTGAAACCATTTTTTAATGCCAAATATTCCGACTCTTTAAGATATAATCTTATTTCAATTGCAGTAGTCGGTTGAAATTGCGGAGTTATTGTAATGTTCCTGTCGAGATACAATCTTTTTGCTCCGTCTTCTCTAATAGTTGAATTGTTTATGTAAATGGAAGAACGAATAATACCCAGGTTATTTCCATTTGCTTTGATCTCTGCAATGGCATTTCCCTGATTATCTATGATGGGTACCCAAATATTATTATTGCTGTTATCAATCGTAACAACGGGATTACCCAATGAGCAGGTACCTGCAACTCCGTTTGCTACCGGTGCAGTTGTAAGAGTAAGATTATTTCCGATCGAAGGATGGCCGCCATTTTCTCCGTTAAAATTTTTCTTAACAACATAATTACTGTTTAAAGGATTCCATTCAAACAATACGCCTAAATCCTGGGTTCCTCCGAATTGTGCCATACCATAAAGTTTACCATTACTCATCGTTAAACTTCCCAAAGGGCCACTGCCATTCAATGTGCTGAAGTCAAATTTTTTCGAGTATGCATTGGTTGCAGGATCCCATTCAAAAATAACGCCCGAATTGTTGCTGCCACCTTTAAAGGTTAATCCATAAAACAACCCATTATAAAGAGTAAGGTTTCCATAAGGATTTGATCCGATGGTTGAGTTAAGATCCTGTTTTTTGGTATAAATATTTGTTGCAGGATCCCATTCAAAAATAACACCCGAATTGCTAACACCGCCCTGGTATGTAATACCATAAAATTTTCCATCTTTTAATGTCAGGCTTCCGTAAGGATTGCTGCCGTTAGAACCATTTAGGTCAATCTTTTTTGTGTAGACATTCGTTGCCGGATCCCATTCGAAAATAACACCATAATCAAAATCTCCTCCTTTTCTTGTCAAACCATAAAAGCGCCCATTAAAAAATGTCAGATTACCAAATGGATAATAACCATCCGCATAATTTAGATTTACCTTTTTGGAATAAATGTTTGTAACAGGGTTCCATTCAAATATTGCACCGGCATCATCATCGCCTCCGCGTTGTGTAAGACCATAAAACTTTCCATTATAAAGTGTCAGATTGCCAACAGGTTTACTTCCGTTTTCATTGCTTAAGTCTATTTTTTTGGTATACTGATTGGTTGCAGGATCCCATTGAAAGATCACTCCCACTGCATTAGCTCCTCCTGTACCCGACATGCCATATAATTTGCCATTCAACGGGGTAAGGTTACCGTAAGGGTTACGGCCTTCAGCATCATTCAGGTCAATTTTTTTATTATAATTATTTGTAACCGGATCCCATTGAAAAATAACACCAGATCCATTGGGGCCACCCTTCTCCGTCATTCCATAAAACTTCCCGTCGTTTAAAAATAAACTGCCGATTGGATTGGCGCCATTTTCATTATTAAAATCAATTTTTTTACTATAGATATTTGTTGCAGGGTCCCATTCGAAAATTACGCCCTTATATTCATTGCCTCCATTGGATGTCATTCCATATAATTTACCGCCGCTTTCCGTTAAATTGCCTAATGGTGTATTTCCTTCAGATAAAGTAAGACTTATTCTTTTTGTATAAATATTTGTAATAGGGTTCCATTCAAAAATAACGCCCGAATTATCCGTTCCGCCAAATTTTGCCATGGCATAGAATTTACCGGCACTGAAAGTTAAATCTCCATAAGGATAACCGCCTTCTGAAAATACGAGATCAATTTTTTTAGTATATACATTTGAAACAGGATTCCATTGAAAAATAACTCCGGTACTGTTATTTCCACCTTTATTGGTCATACCAAAAAACAACCCATCTTTTAAAGTAAGGTTGCCATACGGATAATAGCCGTTGGTAGTTGTCAGATCAATTTTTTTGCTGAAAATATTGGTTGCAGGATCCCATTCAAAAATAACCCCTATATTATTTGCACCACCTTCATAGGTCATCCCATAAAATTTTCCATTATACAGCGATAAACTGCCGTAGGGAAAACTACCATTTGCGGTACTAAGGTCAATTTTTTTAGTGAAAATATTGGTTGCAGGATCCCATTCAAAAATAATCCCAACATTGTTTGCGCCGCCTTGCTGGGTCATCCCATAAAATTTTCCATCTTTTAATGCTAAGCTTCCATATGGGTTAGAACCGGAAGTAATATTAAAATCATATTTTTTGGTATATTTATTTGATGTTGAATTCCATTCAAAAATAACCCCGGCATTATCGCTGCCTCCCTGCTTTGTCATTCCATAAAAACTCCCGTTATATTCAACAAGATTGCCATATTGAGGAGCAGCACCCGGATTGGAATATTTAAATTGATACAACGACTGTAAATTGGAACAGTCATAGCTATTGCTGTAAATTGTACCTAAATTGTCGTTTCCTCCGGCATAAGTTACCCCCCACATTTTGTTAACACCTTGAGAATAAACCATATTAAAAACCCCTTGAAGAATAAAAAGCAGCGTAAACAGCTTTCTCATAAACACATTTTTGGTTAGTAAAATACTTAGTGGCTAGACAGGAAGGATAGAGGAGTAGGGGAAAAGCAAGATAGAGCCCGCAAAGTAATACTTAATATTTATAATTCCAACAATTATCACAGTCAACTATTGGTTTAAAACATATAATATTAAAATTAATGTATCTGTATAGTTTTGTATTTTGAATTAGTTGCCAAGGCCGCCGGAAGATTGTACTCTTTTTCCTTCTTCATCTAAAACAGTTTTCCTTTGATTGGCAGCTTTTATTTTTGAATTACCAAAACGGTAACTGAAATTCACTTTAAATTGTTGGGCTTCCCATCGGTATTCTGCAGTAAGAACCTGGCCAGCAAAATCACTAACTCCTCTCCACCATTGTGTATGAAAAATATCACTATATGCAATTCGGATATTTCCTTTTTTATTGAAAAGTTGTTTTTGAATTCCTGCATCAATACCATAAAGTTCTTTGCTCTTAAAAGTGCCGCTCCAGACTGAGGGAGAATTGTAATATCCACTCATCTCAATTGTCCATCCCTTACCTAATTTTGCTGATTGTTGAATATTGATTGTAGCAGAGTTTACGGAAAGATCTATTTTACGGCCATCACCAAAATCTGCCTTATATTTTGTCGTAAAAGCATTCAGGTTGGTAAATAAACTGTACCAGTTTGCCTGTATATTATAGCTGATATTAATACTGAGTATATGCTGAGTAGATACATTTTTTCGGATAAGAAAACTTTTTACATTATCTACCGTGTCAATCACACGGGTAAAAACATCTTTTACATGGCTGTAATTAATGCGGGTATTTAATTTATTTTTTAAAGAATTTGACAATCCGATGCTGTTTGTGTATTGCGGCCTTAAAGAAGTATTTCCTTTATATGAACTGTATTCATCGATCTTAATTTCAAAAGGGTTCAGGTCCTGATATGCAGGTCGGTCAATACGGCAACTATATGCGATACCCCATTGGTTATCAGGATTCTTATTTAAAGTAATGGCAATGGAAGGAAATAAGTTATTGTAATGAAGCGTAAAACTCGTGTCATAATTTGACCAGTTATTGTTTATTTTTCTTAACCCGGCAGATTGCCCGGTTATATTAGAGTTTTCTACACGCAATCCCAATTGGAAAAATACATTTTTGAACTGCCTGTTGTAATTAATATATAGTGCATTGATATTTTCTTTGTACTCAAATTTATTGCTAACAGATGAGTCGTATATTCTTCCGGTATTTAACTCATTATATTGTTTAAAATCATTCAGTGAACTAACAAAAGAAAGCTTTACACCAATTCCTAATTTGCCTTTTTTATAATCCTGTTCATAATCTGTACGATAGCTGAAAATGTTGATATCACTGGGAGCAAGCATCCTGTAAATACGTCTGTCTGTCTCCACTGTATGATTTGCATTGAAATAATAATTGGGTTGTAATTGGTTTGATCTTAATTGATAATGGCCATAATCAGCATTCATATCAAGATCATTTCCTGTTTTTCCTGCATGTTTAAAATTCATGTTTAAATTCAAACTATTATTGTCAATAATATTGCTGTTATCTGCATCCAGCCATCGAACGGTGGTTTTTGTTGGTGCATAAATAATGGGAGTAGTACTGAATACCGAATTGGTTTTGTCTTCAATATTTCCGTTTACTATCAATCCGATTGTATTGAAATTGTCAAAATAATAATCGATTCCGGCTTTATAAAGATGATTTGTTGATCTGCCGGTTGTTGTACTGTGTTGATCAAAAGAAGTATCAGATTGGGTACGGGCTACATATAATTTGTTTTCATTGATACTCCTGTTAATATTATAATTTCCATAAACGTTTACAAGCTTATTCCGGTTGTTGAGAGAAATGCCCGCATTGTATTTTGGATAAACACCGATTGCATAACCGGTGTTTACAGAACCGTTGGTTCCGAAAGTATTATTCTTTTTTAGCTTTATGTTGATTATGCCTGCATTACCAGCTGCATCATATTTTGAAGATGGGTTTGTAATAATTTCAATGGCTTCAATTGCAGAGGAAGGAAGAGATCTCAAATATGCACTTAGCGCAGTTCCTGAAATCGGAGAAGGACGGCCGTCTATATAAATATTCACGCCATTTTTTCCACTCATGATGATATTGTCATCCCGATCAACAACAACACCCGGAGACTTGCGTAATAATTCCATTGCATCGGAACCAACGGCGCTGATACTTCCTTCTACATTAAAAATAGTTTTATCCGCTTTTATTTCTATCATGGGTTTTTGAGCAACAATCACCAATTCATCCAAAATTGTGGTATTTTTTTTCATTGAAATAACTTTCATTGAAATGTCCTCATTATACAATTCAAAAGTGGGAGAATGTATATTTGTAAAACCAGTATTTGTAAAAAGAATAAAATATTTCCCGGTTTTTTGGGGAGTAAAACTATATTGACCGGATTTGTCTGTAATATTAATTTTTACAATGGAAGAATCACTTGATAATTGCAGTATTACATTGGCACCAGCTATTGGTTTATTTGCCATGTCTTTGACAGAACCTGTTATTTTTTGTGCTTTAATCTGAAAAAATGAAAATAATAAAAAAAAACTTATTAAAACGGATATGGTTTTAGAGGGCATTTAAATTAATTTTTTACTAAAATACTGTAAAATTCATTCAAACCTTTTTTTACTGTATATCAGTTTGATAGATGAATATTAAATGTAATTTTTATGTAATTATTGTATGATTTCATATTATTAATATTATT
>JBBKWV010000140.1:0-9935 GCA_037969135.1 Ferruginibacter sp. | reverse complement strand
GTTGCCATTCGAACGTATGCCCCCGTCTGGTCTCCGACCAACGGGATAAGGTAATTGCAAAGATCAGTTTCTAAAATAATGAGTTAGCATTCAAAAATCATCAAACCCAGATTCCTATTTCGAATTTAAATAAATCAGATTATTTATGCATTTGGGATTGCCGTTGGTCGGAGACCAGACGGCGGCGAATTCGTTTTTATTCGTGCATTCGTGGCATTATATTTCAATGTTTTTCCGCCGCTGACGGTGTTCCCCACTCGAACGTACGCCCCCGTCTGGTCTCCGACCAACGGGATAAGGTATTAGCAAATATCAGTTTCTCTAATATTGAGTTAGCTTTCAAAAATCATCAACCCCGTATACCTGTTTCTAATTTACTTTAATAAGTCTGTTTACACATTCGTGGTTGCCGTTGGCCGGAGACCCGACGGCGGCGATCCCCCTTCTCTCCGCCTTGGTTGGTCTTCCCTACCGCCCAAGCCTGCTGTTTTCAGCAGCCGGTGAACACAATACCCCATGGCTGAACAAAAGATTTTTAAAATTCCACAGCTGAGGGCTTTTTTATTTTAACAAGTTGTAATGAAACTTAGCCCACTGTTTGCCATCTCATAGCTATAATCATTGATCATAAAAAACAGTAATCATGAAAAATTTTTTTACCTATTCAATTTTAGCGGCTTCGGTTGTGGCTTTATTTAGCAGTTGTGTTAAAGAGCGGGTATATGATGACAATTCATACTGGCTTTCGCAGGAGAGAGGCGATGTGGTATACAGTAGCAACTACTGCGGGATCTATGTGGTGGAAACAAATTATGGATATACCATCATTGAGAACCTGGATGGATTCAGGACCTATGAAGCTGATCTGATGTATGGCAACTTTGGCGGTTATGGCAGCAGGCAATTCTATAATTATACTGCAGATATAGTAACCAGGGGAAACGTACTGGAATATGATCTTTCTTATTATGAAGCACAGGATGCTATTGATTATTATTGTCCCTTGGGTAAAGCAAATGGATTAAAGATCAGGCAAAGTAAAACCTCACAAAGTAAAATATCGAGAACCGCTGCCCCGGTGAAACAATAAAACAATCTTTTTGCCGCTGCCGCTGTTGCCCACTCGAACGTACGCCCCCGTTTGGCCTGCCGGAAGGCCATACGGGGGCGAAAAAATAATCAGCACCACCACTGCTTAATATCTTTTATACCATTTTACTTTTCGCTTCAATACACCACATCAGCTCATTCACAAAAATCAATGCTCTTTTATCTGTAGCCTGTTTATCTGCCGGATCACCATTTTCATTAAAAGAATCTTTTACATTCGCAACCGGAAACATAGCAGGAACTGTGCATGCCCTTATTTTCCATAGTGAGAACTGTAATGATGTAATTACCTGTGTGCCGCCAAAAATCCCCTTGGATACCGTTGATATTGCAACAGGCTTATGATACCATTCATCGTATAAAAGATCAATGGCATTTTTCAGGCTTGCCGGGTACCCTCCATTGTATTCCGGTGTAACTATTAAAACTGCATCAGATGACTTTATCTTATTTGCAAAATCAAGCATACCTGGTGATGGCTCTTTTTGAAACTGTAACCGTTCATCAAACAATGGAAAATTGTATTCCATCAGATCAAGTATCTCAACTGAAGCCAGGTTATCGGCTTCCAGGTAATTTTTTAAATACAAAGCTACCCGATGGCTGTTCCTCCCCTTTCTTACACTGGCTGATATGATTGCAATGTGTGGCATATTTCTAAATTTATACTGTAAAATAAAATTGATAATTTCTATTGAAATTGATTTACTTCCTTACCGTCTTGCTTTTCAGTATTGTAAAGGGTACTAAGTTATTTGTTAGAAAATTAATAAAACAATCCTAAAAAACCGGCACTTGCGTAACCGGTTTTTTTTAATGGGTATTCGATTCTAACTATCCTTTTAATTTATATCCTTTTGCTTCTTTGTTTTGTGAAATATTCCTGATCGTAACTTCAACACGCCTGTTACATTGTTGTCCTTCCTTGGTCTTATTATCACAAATCGGATTTTCTTCACCCATTCCACGGGCACTGATCCTGCTCTTAGTGATACCAGCCTGAACCAATGCGTCTGATACAGCCTGTGCCCTTAATTTACTCAGTTTCAAATTGGCCGCTGCACTTCCAACATTATCTGTAAACCCATTGATGTAAAAAGTAGAATTAGGGATTTCCTCGTTCATCACTTTAGCCGCATTGGTAATAATGCTGATTGATTCAGGCCTGATAGTTGCTTTTCCAAAATCAAACAGGATGTTCTTAAAATCTGCGGTGATCTGTACTGCTACTTTTTCCGGAGGACAACCTTTAGATGTAGCCGGGCCAGCTTCTGCAGGGCAAGCATCTTTATCATCAAATATACCATCACCGTCTGTATCTACCTGCGGACAACCATTATTAGTTGCAGGACCTGCTACAGAAATACATTTATCCATCTCATCGTTTACACCATCTCCATCAGTATCAGGAACCGGGCAACCTCCATATTTATCAACACCAGCTACTGTTGGGCATTTATCCAATTCATCATTTATGCCATCTCCGTCGGTATCAGGAACCGGGCAACCAAAGTATTTAGCTACACCTGTTTCTGAAATACATTTATCCATCTCATCATCTATGCCATCTCCGTCGGTATCAGGTATGGGGCAACCCTGGTAACGGGCAACACCAGCTACTTTTGGACAATTATCAACATCATCAAATATACCATCTGCATCAGTATCAGGTTTTAGTTTCTTCTTATGCTGAAGGCCTATACGTAAACCGATGTGAGCATCTACTTGCTTACTTTTACCAATCAATGATGAAAAAACACTACCCGAACCTATAAAAAATGGCCCGGCACGAAGCGCTAAACCAACTGTGAGATCTGTAAGGCTACTGTAACTGAAAGGCAACGCAGCAGTAAATGTTTTATTCTCAAACCTTGGTGTAATGTTAAAAACATTGTATGCGTACATGTTTAAATTCTTCTTCTCACTAAAGGCAAACTGTCCGCCTGCATTAACATAAATATTCTTCATTACATTATAATCAATATTAAATTGCAGGGTTGTTGGCAATACAACATTGTATTTATCATTTGTATTGGCATTCCGTGTAAAATAAGCACTGGTATCCAGTATACGTGTATAATTGCTTACTGACTGATCTTTAAATTTACTGATATAAAATTCCTGTCCAACCGGAACATTTACAGCATAACTTGCTGAACTTTCAGAATCCCTGCTAAATTTTATTGTACCAACATCCAGCAAAGACAATCCTACTTTTAATTTATATTTATTGGCAAACCTGTCATCTACATACTGCTCGTTTCCTTTGGTCATTGATTCCGGCCTGAATTCATAAACGAATCCTATGTCGGTTCCTACACCATGCCCTTTGAAATTAAAGAAATCTTTTATGGTGTAGTCATTAAAATTTGAATTGGTTGTATTGATATCCAGTGAACCAGTGGTACCAGTAAGATAAGTGCCGTTTCCATTAAAAGTACTCTTACCGATTGTTCCATTAATATTTTTCATGTTCAGGTAAGAATTTGCAGTACCGGCCAGATATTTTACACTTACACCTGCTTTCATAAAATGGGCACTCTTTTCCTTTGTAAGTACTGTGGAAAAAGACAAACCAACTTCACTCCAGCCAGTTGCATTAATAACTGAATTATCGGCATTGAAATTTACCGGGTATGAAACGCCGGAACTTGCACTACCACCATCAATGAAAGTCTGCGCCAATGTACCGTCAATATTCTTAACGTTAGAGAATACACGAGCCCTCGTTGTGAAAGCCATCGCCATCCTGCGATTTAAGTCAAACATTACTGACGGGCCATAGATGTCTATGTTCACAAGGCTGTTTAAATTTCGATTATTGCCACCAAACAGTATACGCTTCAGGCTGTCGGCATTAAAAGTCCTTGTAAGGTCTTTTAAACCTAAAGAAGCCTGGTCGTTGCCGGCAAATGCACTTATAGAGAATATGTTAACATCAAGTTTGTACTTGCTGTCTGCAATATTTGCCGGATTATAGAATACACCGTTAACGCCAGTATAATTACCAGTTCGGTAACCGGGATAACTTTGTGCAAATATATTTCCGTAAACAAATAAAAAAAGAAACAGGGGGGTATTTTTTAAAATACGCATTGGGTAATTTTTTAAATAAATGAAAACAGTTTTTTGATACATATTTTTTTGTAAGGCAAGTTTACTGATGAAGTTGTTAGAGGTACTCTGTCTTGCTATAATTTACATGTACAAAGGTCAATTAATAAACAGTTTGTTTTATTATACAATTAACCATTAGAATTATAATATTCACACATCATCTAATTCCCAGTAGTGAATATGCTGACAAAATATTTTTTTCCGCCGCTGAGGGTTGGCAGGTCTCCGACCAACGGGATAGGGTAGTAGCAAATATCAGTTTCTCTAATAATGAGATAACATTCTAATATCATCAACCCCGGATTTATTTTTCGAATTTACTTATATAAGTCTATTTACGCATTCGTAGTTGACGTTGGTCGGAGACCAGACGGCGGTGAAAAAGCACAAGTGGAACTCCTGTCTGCCGACAGGCAGGCTTGCGCCAGTTGTAGAGAGGTTGCAAAGAAATTATGCAGTACAACAATCCCTTTTTATTTTTCTGAAATGCTGTTATTGCTGAGTAACCTATTAATCGGGTCCAATTCCAGTTTATCGGGTGTGCCGGCAACGGTAAAGGATTGTTCCTGTTGTTTTTTAGTGAGGTCTATTTTTAAAATGCCCGGGGTGCTTTTTCCCTTTTGATAATAAGCAATTTCAACAGGTACTTTAAATACGATATCTCCTGTTTGCGTTTGTTCTAAGTGGATGCTTAATTTTTTACTTGCAGCATCGTATTGCCATGTTGCATTGATGGTTGGATTAACCGGCTGATACAACCATTGCTTAAAAAACTGTTTTAAATCTTTGCCCGATGCTTTTTCCATGGCCATTCTGAAATCATCAGTTGTGGCATTGGCATTATAAAATGTTGCATAATAATTTTGGATCCCTTTTTTAAAACTGGCATCTCCCACTAAATTCCTGAGCATATGTAATACCCATGCACCTTTTTGATACGTGATGCCACTGGTAACGGGTTCTTTTTCGGCCGACCTTGGACTTACGATACTGAAGTCGGGCATTTTGATCGCCATCTCAAATACCGATTTTTTAGCTTTAATGATCCCCTTTGTATAGGCATCTTTTCCATATTCATGTTCAATAAATAACAAGGTGAAAAAAGTGGCAAAGCCTTCGCTTAGCCAGGCATCGTCCCAGGTGCTTTCGGTAACCGCATTACCAAACCACTGATGGGCTATTTCGTGTATGACCACATCTCTTGTTCTTTCGTCCCGTTTTCCATTGATTAAATTTTCTCCATAAAAAATAGCGGATGATGTTTCCATTCCTCCACCACTGTTTACCGATTGAATGTTGGCCAGTTTTTCATATGCAAAGGGGCCAATATAACTGCTGAAAAATTCCAATACTTTTTTGGTGGGTTCATCGAAATCATAAAACCCGGCTTCCCTGTTTTGGGGGTACACCCACGACTGAATGGATTTGCCATTAAACTGATCAACGTATTTCACTGCAAAATCGGCTACCCCCAACACGAATAACCAACAGGATACCGGCACTGATTGTTTCCAATGGGTTAACCTGGTATGGTTTCCCAGATCAGACTCTTCCAGCAACAACCCATTTGATATGACTTTGTAATGAGCAGGTGCGGTTACTATAAATTCGGATGTGGCTTTGTCGGATGGATGATCAACAGTGGGCAACCAGTGCCTTGTTTTATTGGGCCAGTTTTCACAAAAAAAACTTCTGTCGCCAAACCGGGTGGGCCCGATTTTTAATCCATCAAAGGGAATTCCATGATAGGTGATGGTAAAAACAATGGTTGCATTTGCAGCGGAAGGATTTGGTAAATGAATGATCAGCTCATCGTTTTGATGCGTATAGGTAACGGGAACATCTGCAACTTTTATTTCATCAACCTGCATTCCTTTGCTTTGTCTTTCTGCCGTTTGATTTATGAAATCTAACCGCAAACTTTGAATGCCGGCTTTTTTAAACAAGACCGTGATTTGTGTTTTGCCATAAATGACATCTGCACTATCGGATAAACTGATCTCAAATGCATAATGTTTGATGTCGATGTTTTTATTAACGGGGTAGGTATCTGCCCAAGCAAATAAAGGCAATACAAACAGGGCGGCTGCTAACAAATTGTTTTTGATCTTTCTCATTACTGGATGTTTACTTTTTTGAGATAATATCCTTTGGCATCTACTTGCGGAGGAAACACACTATTTACTGTGATTCCTTCTACAGGAATCACCAGTTTTGTTGTTTGATCATTTGCTGTTATGTCAAATGGCAAGGGCATAAAGAAATTATTGATCTTGATCTGGTATTTCTGAAATCCGGTTTCCTTTATATTCACTTCTATTACATTGGTTGTTCTTAAATAAAAGTCGAAAAATGGTTTCAGGTCCTTACCGGAAGCGCTGCTGAATAATTTTTCCACATCATCGGTGGTAACAAAATTGTCGTAGCTGTATTTAGGATCTGTTGCCAGTTTTTTTAACGTGGGGAAGAAAATGTCATCTCCAATTACATAGCGCAGGCCATGCAGAAAGAAAGAACCTTTCCCATAAATATCTCCACCGGAATAGACTTCCTCTTCGGTTACTTCATCGCCCAATACCATCGCTTTTTTATTTTTCACTCCTCTTCTGTGGCCGGCAATCATTTCGTTATACGCTGCTTCTCCACCCAGTTCCTGCATCGCCAATGCTTCGGCGTATGTGGCAATGCCTTCCTGTATCCACATGTGTGCCCAGTCTTTATTGGTAACCTTGTTGGCCCACCATTCATGGGCATACTCATGATATAAGTTATCAGAATATTCATGTCCGCCCACCTGCCTGTATTTAAATTTATTATCAAACGTAATCATGGTTTGATGTTCCATGCCTGAGTTGGGTACTTCGGCAATGCCGATTTTTTCTTTCACCCAGGGATATTCCCCAAAATACTTTTCCAGTATTCTGCTATCCCTGATCTTTGTTTCAATTACTTTTTTTGCATGGGCCGTATCTACTTCCAATACATAATATTCAATGGGTACTTTGTTGCCTGCAATGGTAGTGTAAACATCTTTTGCCACTTTGTATTTACCGATGTTAAATAAAATGCAGTAATTGCTGATGGTATAATTTGTTTTCCAGTGATAGGTGGACTTGTTTTTTTTCGTAGTTACATTCATTAATAAACCCGGCCCTGCTACCACTAAGTTTGAAGGAACGGTTATTTTCAAATCGGCCCCTTCATTGGGTTCGTCGCTTGGATGGTCTTTACATGGAAAATACATTTCGCCTCCTTCGCCCTGGATATTGATCGATACCCAATCGTTCCCGTTAGAATCTTTTGTCCAGGTAAATCCACCTTTCCAGGGAGGTCTTATTGCAACCGGCGGTATGCCGTTGTATGAAATAGTTACTTTATGATTTCCAATTCCATATCCTGTCGAAGAAGTGATGAATAGTTTATCATCGTGCTGGTTAAAGGAAACCGGTTTCTTATTGACGGTAATGTTTGTAACGGTATATAAGTGCAGCAGGTTGAGTAAAATGGTATCTGTTTTTTTTGACAGGTTCAAACTTACTTCACATGACCCGTTGATCGATTGCTTTTGCAGATCGATATCTAACGCTATGGTATAATGCCTGATATCCATGATGGCCTGTAAGGGCAGCAGTTTACCTCCGGAGGTGAGATAGCTAATGTCCCTGTTGTTGATATTGCTTTTATCCTGGCTGTGAGCAACCAGGCATTGAAATGAGAAAATGATAAACACAAATTGTTTTAACAGGTTCTTACTTTTATTTTTACTGCTGCCTTTTCCTTTCATTTATACAAGTTTATCTTTTATTAAAGAATCAATATCATTTCTTTTCGTGGGCCCGGAATATAGCGTTAACCGAATCCGGGGAATGAATATGTTGAGATCAAGGTATTTCTTTTTTTTTATTGCTATTGTAGTTATCAGCTACTGATATAAAGAAGGTAGTAAAAGGTAAAAGTAATTTTTTTTTACAAAGTTTATTTTGTGTGCCATGCTATATATGGTTAAGGAACCAGTACCCCCATTCTTGCATCCCCATCTGGCGCCAGTCTGCGACTAGTTTCTACTATAATTCAGTTTATAACTGTTCATGACGAAGATTTTCTTGATAATATAAATTCCATTTGTTGTCTCCGCCTTGGTTGCTGTTCCCGCTGCTCCGGCGTGCTGTTTTACGCCCCCGCCTGGTCTCCGACAAGTGATTATCATAATCCATTTTGCGAAGGAAACAATGGCAAAGTTCAAAACTTTGCCATTGTTAAGTGCAGTGATATTAATTTGCCCGGTAAATCAAAAAAGAAAATTTTTGATCTGTATCATTTCCTGTTTTAACTAGCAAGTTTCCGGCTGGAGGAGAAGTAGAAGGGGTTGCCCAGGCAAATGTACCATTAGAAACAGAATTTCTGATAATAGTTACAAGGCAGGTATGCGTAGCATCAGAGATGAACTCACCCGCTACTGTAATAGAATAAAATCCTGTTCCGGTTCTAACGGCTGTAAAATTTCCGGATCCGTTTAATATAAGCGGAGGGCTGAAGGTTCCATCAAGAGTTCCAAATGCTACCGGCAACAAATTTGCACTGTTGCTGGCAGGACGGGTGACACTTCCTGTTTCTGTAATATTGAGAAGGGTATTCCTTGTGCTGTTGCTGTTGTATGTGGCAAATTCAAATGCCTTTCCTGTAGTGGCCGGAATACCCAATGTAAGCCGGCTGGGCTCCATAAATAACCCCCACCTTCCTAAACCGTTATAATTACCACTGGTAAATGGATCAAAACCTCTTGTAATAAAAGGCCTGTCTTGTCCATCAAGTATGATCCCTTTATTGGCATTGGATAAATTTATATTACCGGATACACCTAACCGTTCTGTTGAATTGGTAAAGCCTACGCCTAAATTTCCGGAACTATTAAAACCAGCCCATACAATATTGGATGTACCAAAATTTAAGTTTCCCGCTTCAGTATTTACCAAAGAAGCAGTTAGACCGTTTATAGACAATGTCAACCCCTGGTTGCCCACAACACCGGTTGTTGTATTTGTCAATCTCAAAGTGGTGAGTGCAGTTACCGGGTCATGTATATGCAGATGTGATGAAGGGGATTTTACATTCATGCCAAAATGCGATTTTTTAATGCCCGTCAAATAGATTGAAAATATGGAATCCTGTGTATTAGCGCCTATATCCGAACTGGAACTGATATATAAGCCTTCCTCCCGGGAGGCACTTAAAAGCATTGAAGTCCCGGTTCCTGACTGAGTAATATTGCTGAGTTCCAACTGACTGCTGTCAGAAAATCCGGTGGACCGGATGCGAACCTTTGATTTTATGGGTTTCTTTATTTCCAGCATAACATCAGGACTCGATACCGTAGAGCCATCTGTATTAATGGCAACCTGTGCATACACGAAACAAAGCAGGAATGAAAAAACGAAGCAGAGTATAAATTTTTTCATAACAATCAATTTAAAAAGTAAAAAAGCAAGGTATAATTTTTTTATACCATAAGTTATGATTTTTATTCCAGATCTCTGCCTTGGTGCATGATACACGCACCAAGGCAGAGGAGGATAATTTTCTGCCCGCCAATCCGGTTTTATTCGTGCATTCGTGGCATTATATTTCAATGTTATTGTTGATCATCCCAATAAAACAAGTTAGTTCCGGGATGGTGCCTGCCAGAGGAAGGTTTTTAGCAGCCAATACTA
>JBBKWV010000139.1:0-2521 GCA_037969135.1 Ferruginibacter sp. | reverse complement strand
AGGTAAAACAGGTTTTAGAAATTACAGATGTACTTATTAATTTTTGTTTCTTTGTCCTCAATCTACTGATAAAATTAAAATGAAGAAAAAAATAGCATTGGTTACGGGAGGATATTCTGGTGAATCCGTCATATCTTATAAAACGGCAGAAACCATCCAAAAAAATATGGATTCTGTAAAGTGGGATAGTTTTCTGATCGACATCAATCCGGAAGGATGGTTTTATGTTGATAAGGGTAATAAAGTGAACGTGGATAAAAATGATTTTTCAATAACTGTTGAAGGAAAAAAAATCATTTTTGATGCTGCATTGATCAGTTTACATGGCACTCCCGGTGAGGATGGCAAATTACAGGGTTATTTCGATTGTTTAAATATCCCATATACTTCCTGTAACACAGCAACCTCTGCGTTAACTTTTAACAAACGATATACGGTTGCTGTTGCTGCATTTGCCGGTATTCAAGTGGCACAATCAATGCACCTGTTTAAAAAATCAGCCCCAGCTTCGGGAGAAATATTAAAAAAACTATCACTTCCGTTATTTGTAAAACCCAATAATGGGGGGAGTAGCCTTGGTATAAGTAAAGTGAAAGATGCAACAGAACTGGACGGAGCATTGCTGAAAGCATTTAAGGAAGATGACCAGGTGCTGGTAGAAGAGTTTATCAATGGCAGGGAATTTACGATTGGCGTGTTTAAATCAAAAGGCAAAATAATAGCCTTGCCAATAACAGAGATCATTCCCAAAAACGAATTTTTTGATTTTCAGGCGAAATATGAAGGAGCCAGTGATGAAATTACTCCTGCAAAAATGGATGAGTCTGTTGCTGAATTGATAAGAGAAGATGCTATAAGAGCATATGAAATATTCAACTGCAGCGGGATTGTAAGAATTGATTTTATTTATGATGAACATTCTGGTAAACCGTATATGTTGGAGATCAATACAGTGCCCGGCCAAAGTGCAGCCAGCATTGTACCCCAACAGGTTATTGCAATGGGTTGGTCCTTGAAGGAGTTTTACACAGCGCTGATAGAAGAATGTTTTATACCTGATTGTTAATAAAGTGTACATTGTATTTTTTATAAATCGAAAATTAATTATTTGTGTTTACGTTTTTAACAAGGCGCCCGTTGTGGGTGAATTTTCTGGCAGCAATTGCATTTGCAGCCTTGATAATTTTTGGATTTCTGCAATTACTTGGGTTAATAACTAATCACGGACAATATTTGGTTGTGCCATCCGTGATCGGGAAAAGCAAAACAGAGGCAGTGAAATTTTTAGAATCGAAAGGGTTTGATGTGGTTATCCAGGATTCTTTTTACGTTGATACTGCAAAAAAAGGAATCGTTTTAAAGCAATTACCCGATCCCAACAGTACCGTAAAAATAAACCGCACAGTTTTCTTAACAGTTAACAGATTAACATTGCCGGATATTGAAATGCCATCCCTGATCGGGAAAACCTTAAATTTCGCCATACTTATTCTGGAAAGAAGTCATTTGAAATTGGGAGATACAACACATAAACCTGATTTTATGCAGGGATCTGTATTGGGGCAGGTATTTAATGGAGATAATATAATGCCGGGCGCTAAACTACCCTGGGGCAGCAGCGTAGATTTGGTTATCGCCGGTGGATTAACGGAAGAGCGTATACCGGTCCCTTCCTTACTGGGGCTTACCATGGAAGAAGCAAAAATATTACTTGAGTCATATGGCATTTCTTTCGGGGCTGTAATTCCGGAGGCCGGAATAACAGATACCGCTGCAGCTTTTATATACAAACAAAAGCCTGCAGAATTGTCTGATGAAAAAATGCGCAATTATATCAGGTCCGGACAGTTAATGGATATTTGGATCAGTCCTGTTATGAAAGTAATGGATTCAACAATCGTTTATTAAAAACACCGAAATATGCAAGTGATCACTTCAACTGAACTAAAAGAAAGATTAGATTCAAATGAACCTGTCAATTTAATTGATGTAAGAGAATTGGATGAGCATAATGAATTCAACATTGGAGGGATATTTTTACCATTGGGAAATATTGTTTCCATGATGATAGATGATATTGAAAATTTAAAAGAAGAAGAAGTTGTCTGTTATTGCCGCAGCGGGAACAGAAGTATGCAAGCCGTTCTGATGCTGGAGACCCTGGGTTTTAAAAATGTAAAAAACCTTACAGGTGGAATGATGGAATGGCAGGAGAAATATAAAAAATGATTCAATAAAAAAGGGTTTGGAATTTAGTTTTCCAAACCCTTTTTTCAAACCATTTCGTTAAGCTTCCATCCTTATAACTTTATATTCAATCCCGCCATAAAATTGATCAATGCCATTGGGAAATAATAATTCTCTGTATTCAGACTTCCACCATATACATAACTGAATGTATATCCGTTTGGCTCATATTTTTTAGAAAATAAGTTATTGCATTGTGCGAATACCCGTATCGATTTAAAAATTTTGCTCTCAAATTGATAGCTCATCCTTATGTCCTGAACATAATATGAAT
>JBBKWV010000138.1:0-14326 GCA_037969135.1 Ferruginibacter sp. | reverse complement strand
TACTCCCAACATGGAATAAGGGGATTCAATGATCTCTTTAACACTGTATTCAGCAATTGTATCACCTAAAACGATCAATACTTCATCATTCCCCACGATCTCTTTTGTAAGATCAATGGCATATCCGGTGCCGTGCCTGTCGCTTTGTGTAACAAAATGGCAATTCAGATCGGGATAATTCTGCGTTACATAATCCTGTATTTTTTCACCCAGGTATCCAATGATGAAAATGAAATCTGTTATCCCTGCTTCATGCAGCTGATCTATGGTAATACTGAGAATGGTCTTTCCGGCTAAAGGGATCAACGCCTTTGGTTGTGTATATGTATGAGGACGTAATTTAGTGCCTACGCCTGCAACTGGAATGATAGCCTTCATTAATAAACTTTAACCTGAACGGAGAATTTAGATTTACAATAATTATTCAATCATGCTTTAGGGCAGTGAAAGTAATAAATTTTGTGTAATTCAAACACATTACAAAAATATGGTTGTTATCGGGTTTATCCATATTGCATTTTCGCTTTATAAGTTGTGCTGCTTATATTTGCCGAATAAAATTTGGCTATGCAAAAAGACAAGGTAATTTTTGATTTGATTCATCAGGAGCTTGAAAGACAACGAAACGGTATTGAATTGATAGCGAGTGAAAACTTTACGAGTTTACAGGTTATGCAGGCAATGGGTACATCGCTTACCAATAAGTATGCAGAGGGTTATCCGGGGAAAAGATACTACGGAGGCTGTGAAATTGTAGACCAGATTGAGCAACTAGCTATTGACCGGCTTAAAGAAATATTTAATTGTGCTTACGCCAATGTTCAACCACATAGCGGTGCCCAGGCCAATGCTGCACTGATGCTTGCCATTTTAAAACCCGGCGATAAAATATTGGGCCTTGATCTGAGTATGGGCGGACACCTTACCCATGGTTCTCCGGTAAACTTCTCGGGTAAGTTATATCAGCCTTTTTTCTATGGAGTAAAAAAGGAAACAGGCCTGATAGATTATGAAATGCTGGAAGAGCAGGCAAGAAAAGAAAGGCCGAAACTGATCATTTGTGGTGCGTCTGCATATAGCCGTGATATAGATTATGCAAGAATCAGAAAAGTGGCAGATGAGATAAATGCTTTTGTTTTATGCGATATGGCACATCCTGCCGGATTGATCGCTAAAGGTTTATTGAACTCCCCTTTTGATCATTGTCATTTTGTTACCAGTACCACACATAAAACGTTGCGTGGTCCAAGAGGGGGTGTAATATTAATGAAAACGGATGTTGAAAACCCCTTTGGCCTGAAAGACATGAAAGGCAATCCAAGGATGATGAGCAATTTACTGGACATGGCTGTCTTCCCGGGTACACAGGGCGGGCCGCTGGAGCATGTAATTGCAGCCAAAGCCATCGCATTCGGAGAAATATTATCAGATGATTATACCCGGTACATCAAACAGGTGCAATTAAATGCACAGGCAATGGCAAAGGCTTTTGTAGCAAAAGATTACCAGATCATCAGCGGAGGCACAGACAATCATTTAATGCTGATCGATCTTAGAAATAAAAACATCACCGGAAAAAAAGCACAGGAAACCCTGGATAAAGCACATATAACACTAAACAAAAATGCAGTTCCCTTTGATGATAAAAGTCCTTTTGTTACCAGTGGAATACGGGTAGGTGTGCCCGCAATTACAACCAGGGGAATGAAGGAAGAACATATGCAAACTGTAGTTGATCTGATTGACAGGGTACTGATCAATATCGATGATGAAAAAAATATCGGTCAGGTGAAAAGCGAAGTGGCTGCTTTTATGAAACAGTTTCCCTTGTACCCTGAACTGGATTAATAATTAATAATAATATACTCAAATGATACAACGTATACAATCCGTTTGGCTTTTGCTGGCATCTGCTTCAGCTTTCCTGAGCCTGAAATTCCCTTTCTATGTTGGCACCAATAAAGACAATATAGCTTCGTACAAATTATTGGGTACCGAAAATTTTTACCTGATGCTTTTAACGATCGCTATTGGCGTTCTTGCATTGATTAATATTTTTTTATTCAGTAACCGGAAGTTACAGATCCGTTTATCTGTGCTGGGTATCATGCTGGAGCTTTTTCTAATATTTCTTTATTACAGGGAAACACTCAATTTTTTACCATTAACCGGCACTTATGCCCTGAGTTCATTGTTGCACAGTTGTGTTGTGTTCTTTTTCTATTTTGCCATCCGTGGCATCAGCAAGGATGCAAAGATCATCCGCGACAGCAACAGGCTGCGGTAATGTTCAGAGAAATTTTGCAGTGTAACTTTCTTTACATTTTTTAAGGTCAATTGGTTTACCGGCAAACACCAGGTTTCCTCCTGCATCACCTGCTTCGGGGCCAAGGTCAATGATCCAGTCGCAACTTTTTAATACATCGGTATTGTGTTCTATAACGATAATGGAATGCCCCTGTTCAACCAATGCATTGAATGATGCCAGTAACTTTTTGATGTCATGAAAATGCAGCCCTGTTGTTGGTTCATCAAAAATGAATAAAATATTTCCCGAAGATTTTCCTTTTCCTAAAAAAGAAGCAAGCTTTACCCGCTGTGCTTCTCCGCCACTGAGGGTATTGGAGGATTGCCCCAGTTTGATATATCCAAGGCCAACATCACTCAATGGTTGAATTTTCTTAGCAACATCGGCCCCGGATTTTTCATCTTTACTGAAAAAAATGATGGCATCATCAACACTCATTTCCAGCACATCATGAATATTTTTTCCATTGAAACTCACTTCCAGCACTTCTTCTTTAAACCGTTTCCCATTGCATACATCACATAACAAATGAACATCTGCAAGGAACTGCATTTCCACCACCTGTTCCCCTTCTCCTGAACAGGCATCACACCTGCCTCCATCTACATTAAAAGAAAAATGTTTAGGCATAAAGCCTCTCATTTTACTCAGTGGTTGTTTAGAATAAAGATCACGGATCTCGTCATACGCTTTTATATATGTAACCGGATTACTTCTGCTGGATTTTCCGATTGGGTTCTGATCCACCAGTTCAATTTGTTTCAGTGAATCAATATCCCCGCTTAGTCCGCGGAATAATCCGGGCTTATCTACAAAATCATCTTTGAGTTTTTTCAAAGCGGGATAAAGCAATTGTTTCACCAAAGTCGTTTTTCCACTTCCGCTTACACCACTAACAGCACATAAAATATTCAGGGGGAATTCTACTGTGATATTTTTTAAATTATTCTGCATGGCACCTTCAACCGTAATTGAACGTATCCATTTGCGGATCTGTTTAGGTGGTTCAATACTTAATTTACCGGATAAATATTTCCCCGTAAGGCTGTCGGGATTGGCAATGATCTCATCATAATTCCCCTCTGCCACCACTTCTCCGCCGAGGTGACTGGCAAATGGCCCCATATCAATGATATGATCTGCTTCCTTCATCATCAATTCGTCGTGCTCTACAACCACTACCGTATTTCCAAGATCCCGCAATTCCTTTAAAACCACGATCAGCCTTTCTGTATCCCTGCTGTGCAATCCTATTGAAGGTTCATCCAGAATATAGAGTGAATTTGTAAGATTGGAGCCCAGGCTTCTGGTAAGTTGTATGCGCTGGCTTTCGCCTCCGCTTAAAGAATTTGCCAGCCGGTTCAGCGTGAGATAACCCAGGCCAACATCAATCAACGTTTTTAATCGCTGGTGAAGCTCTATCAGAATTCTTTTAGCAACCTGCTGATCATACTGGTTCAATTTTAAACCATCAAACCAGACCTGCAGATCTTTTACCGGTATTTCACAAAGTTCAGCAATATGTTTTTCAGCAATTTTTACATAAAGTGCTTCGGGGCGAAGCCGGTAACCATTACAGTCGGTACATAAGGTACGACCACGATACCTGCTTAATAAAACCCGGTACTGTACTTTATATAAATTCTGTTCTACTTCTTTGAAGAAATCATTAATACCATTTGCATGCTCATTTCCTTTCCAAAGCATTTCCAATTGGGCAGCAGAAAGATCCATGACCGGTTTGTGTACAGGAAAATCAAATTTCTTTGCAGCTTTTATAAATGCTTCTTTCCACAAGCCCAGTTTTTCTCCTTTCCAGGGAGCAACAGCACCTTCAAATAAACTCAGGCGCTTATCGGGGATGATAAGATCGGGGTCTATCCCGAGTATTTGTGAAAAACCTTCGCAGGTGGGACAAGCACCAAAGGGATTATTAAAAGAGAACAGATTGGGAACGGGCTCTTCAAACTGTATACCATCCAGTTCAAATTTATTACTGAAAGACAAAATCTTTTTACCATTTATTTCCAGTAACATCATGCCATTGCCTTCATAAAATGCCGTATTCACTGAATCTGAGATGCGATGAATATCATCCTCATCAAATTCTTTTTTTACCAACCTGTCTATCAGTAAATAAATGCTGTTTTTTTCTTCAAATGTTTTTTTAAATGCCGTTTTGTCTTTTATTTCCAACAGGTCTTCAATGCGTATAATCTCATTCTTTATATATAACCTGGAAAATCCTTTTTGCAATAAGATATTCAACTCTTCTTTAATATCCCTGTTGTGCTGCTGTATAAAGGGAACCAATAGTAATATCTTATCCCCTTGTTTTAATGACTGCATTAACTGTATAACATCAGCAACATCATCTTTCTTTACTTCCCTGCCGCTGATGGGTGAAATTGTTCGGCCAGCTCTTGCAAATAACAAACGCAGGTAATCATAAATTTCTGTCATACTGCCCACAGTACTTCTGGGTGTACGGGTGATCACTTTTTGTTCAATTGCTATTGCAGGGCACAATCCTTTAATATAATCCACATCCGGTTTATTCATACGCTGCATAAACTGGCGGGCATAAGCACTGAGGCTTTCGGCATAACGCCGCTGCCCTTCTGCAAATAAAGTATCTATGGTCAGGGAAGATTTTCCGGAGCCTGAAACGCCCGTCACCACTATCAGTTTATTGCGTGGTATGGTAACCGTTATATTCTTTAGATTGTGAACCCTTGCTCCTTTAATAAAAATATCATTTTCGGTTATCCCTGTTGATATTTTCTTTTTATTCTTTTTGATTGTTTCTTCCATATTGTACTGCGAATGTACTTCAAGATGGTGTTATTACTATAAAAAGTGAAAGTCTTCATAAAATTACTACGTAGTTATACGAATGAAATCGAGAACAAGTACTTTAGTTTTCAAATCTGTAAAAAAAAGTTCAAAAAAGATTTGGAGAAACGCATTTTATCTATACTTTCACAATTCCAATATCCAATAAAGTGATAAACCGTCGATGCCTATCATACAGACTTCTACGCAATTTTTCTCTCTTATTGGAACTTAACCAAAGTCCTAAACAATTAAAACTGTAGAAGTTTATGAAATGCCTTAACAACCTCACCGACCAGCAACTCGTTCATTTGTATATGGACGGAGACGCAAATGCCCTTGCCACTTTAGTAGTGCGTCATAAGGACAAAATCTACACATCTATTTACTTATTGGTAAAAGACAAATATCTTGCCGAAGATATTTTTCAGGATGTTTTTATCCGTATCATTGATACGCTTAAAGGCGGCCGCTATACCGAAGAAGGTAAATTCTTGCCATGGGCAATGCGAATAGCACACAACATGTGTGTTGATCATTTCAGAAAAGTAAAACGCAGTCCAAGTATCAAAACCAGTGACGACCGCGACATTTTTGAAGTGTTGAATTTCTTTGAACCCGGTGCTGACCAGCGCATGATGGCTGACCAAAGTCACGACAGGGTTAGAAAAATGATCGACATGCTTCCGGAAGATCAGCGAGAAGTAATCATTCTTCGTCATTATGCTGACCTGAGTTTTAAGGAAATTTCCAACTTAACCAAATGCAGCATCAATACTGCACTGGGCAGAATGCGTTATGGTTTGATAAACCTGCGTAAAATGATGACAGAAAAACAAATCGCTTTATAAGATTATGTAACCCCCAATCATACATTAAAAAGTCTCCTTAAAAACAGGAGACTTTTTTTATGCCCTTAATAATTTTGCATTCCTGAATTCCGGAGCTCCATCATATCTTTTCCCGCAGAGCCAAATATGGAATGGGTATCCGATTATAACTTTATTTCTTTTCAAATGCATCTACCCCGCATTGTAACCATTGCAGATATTCATCTGCAGATGGGGTATATCCCACAGGATGAGAAAGCAATATCTCTTCATTGTTTATGATCGCATAAAGAGGTTGTGCATTGTTTGAAAAATTTTCTGTTTCAAATGTGGCCCATTTATCTCCCACAGTAACTATTTCTTTCTGCACCCCTTCTTTGGTTGTATAATTAAACTGTTCCCCGGCAGGTAATTTCTTTTTATCATCCACATAAAGAGAAATGATTATGAATTTTTCGTGCATCAGCTTGTATACATCCGGCCTGCTCCACACTTTTTCTTCCATGCGGCGGCAGTTTACACATGCATATCCTGTAAAATCAAGCAAGATGGGTTTATGTTCAATCCTGGCCCTTTTCAATCCTTCTTCATAATCCCTGCTGCAATTCAACCCCAGAATACAATCGGAATTCTTTTTATAAATACTGTAATATAACGGTGGTGGAAAGCCGCTTATCAGTGTAAGATTCGCATACTTTGTATTTGTCACTCCCGGAATCAAATAAAGTGTGAACAAACCGGTTAAGATCCCTAAGATAATTCTAAATTTTGCCAATTTCTTAATTACAGAATCGTGTTTGAATTTTATGAATCCAAATAAATAAAGCGTTAACCCGGTACCCACGACAATCCATATCCCAATAAATATTTCACGCTTTAATAAACCCCAGTGCATAACCAGATCAGCATTGGATAAAAATTTAAATGCAAGTCCCAACTCTAAAAATCCCAGAACAACTTTTACGGTATTCAACCAACCACCTGATTTTGGCAATGAATTAAGCCAATTGGGGAACAGAGCAAACAAGGCAAAGGGCAGTGCCAGTGCTAATCCAAACCCTGCCATGCCAGATGTTAATTGCATGGCGCCACCATCGCCGGTAAGAGAGCCCGCCAATAAAGAACCCAGGATCGGGCCAGTACATGAAAAAGATACCAATGCCAATGTGAGAGCCATAAAAAATATCCCGGCAATATTGCCCACACCTGCTTTACTGTCGGCAGTATTTGATAACGCAGATGGTAACTCGATCTCATAATACCCGAAAAAAGAAAAAGCAAAAAAGATAAAGATGACAAAGAAAGAAACATTCAAATAAACATTGGTTGAGATATTATTTAAAATTTCCGGATTTAGTTTGTCTAAAAAATGAAAAGGAAGGCTTAATAATATATATATCAGGAAAATAAAAAAACCATAAATGAATGCATTCTTTACACCAGATTTCTTTGTGCCGGCTTTTTTAGTGAAAAAAGAAACCGTTAGTGGTATCATCGGAAATACACAAGGAGTAAGCAAAGCAATCAGTCCACCAAAAAAACCAAGGATAAACAAATTTAATAATCCGCCTGAATCTGTATCAACATAAGTAGAAGATGATGAGCCGCAATCGGTCATTGTTTTCTTTAAATTGATCGAAGGGATCAAAAGCCTGTTTCCGGTTTGTGAAATATTTTCCCCATCAAGGATCAGGGTAAGTTTCTTTTCCTCCGGAATAAAGTTTTCATTTTGTCCGATAAAATAACTGATATTCAATGTAACTGCCGGAGGTATTTTTCCCTCAAAATTCAGTTCCCGGGTAATGCCAATACTGTCGGTTGTAACCAGTATGGATTTATTTTCAAAAACAGGATCACTAATTTTGACCTGTTTTGTTGAAGTTTCCAATTTCCCCGGCTTAACTGCCTCGTCTTCGAAAATTAACTGAACCCCTGTTAACCCTTCCGCTTCATTTACATTTGAATATAAATGCCAGCCCGACCTGATACTGCCACTCAGTTTCACTTCAACACGGGTGTCGCTGATCTTCCTGATGGATGATTGCCATTTTACATAAGCACTGTCCTGGCCAAAGGATAAGCCAGCAAAAAAAGGTATTGAAAAAATAAAGAACAGTACTGATTTCAAGTGTTGCATGATACATCTTTAAAAAAAATCCCGATATTATTCGGGACCTTTTACAAAAATAAAATTTATTTACTGTTTACCTGAATGGAAAACGGAACTTCTTTTGGAGGAAGGCATTTTTTATCATTACAAACCATGTAGGTAATGGTTCCTTTTGCCAATGTAGTTGCGGTTGACCTGAGTTTAATTTTTTGAATGAAATCCACAGAATGACTGTAATACTTCAACGTAGATTTAAAATTCGGATCGTAGGATTTTTCCAGCTTACCCGATTCTCTTACTTTTCCTTCCAGTTTAAAAAGCGGGTTGTTTGTAAAACTTAAAGATGCCGGCTCGGGCCCTTCTCCTGCATCCTGGGCATACATGTGCCAGTTTCCATCAATACTTGCAGTAATATGCAACTCATATGTTTTGTCAGCAATTTTTTTTGCACTGAACGACCACTTAACCGGGTTTTCCATTTGTGCATATGAAACAGCAAAAAACAAAACCATTATGGAGAAAAGCAGCGTAGATTTTTTGATCATCCTATTTTCTTTATTTATTTGAAAGCAAAAATATCACAGTATTCGGTTAATGTCTGTTAAACATTGTTAATTGTTCCCCGGTTATCCAATGTTGTATAATTTGTTAAATATTATCCTGCCGTCCGTATTATTCAAAGCTGTACTGCAGGCTCTTTCAGGATGTGGCATCATACCAGTTACATTTCCCTGAACGTTACAAATGCCGGCAATATTGTCCATTGTTCCGTTGGGATTATTTTGTTCGTTTATGTCGCCCTGCTGACTGCAATATTGAAATAAAACCTGTTTGTTTTTGTGCAATGATTCCAAAACGGTGTCATGGGCAAAATACCTTCCTTCGCCATGAGCTACCGGAATTTTCAATGTTTCAGATTTCGCTGATTCTGTATGATGGATATGTACATTCTTACAAACAAACTGTTGCTGTGCATTTCTGAGTAAAACTCCCGGCAGCAAATTGCTTTCACAAAGTATCTGAAATCCATTACAAACGCCAAGCACTTTCCCGCCTTTACCGGCAAATTCAATAACACTTTGCATCATTGGGCTGAATCGTGCAATTGCCCCGCATCTTAAATAATCACCATAGCTGAATCCGCCGGGAAGTACAATACAATCATCTGTATTAAACATGCTGATGTCTTTATCCTTATGCCAGAGGGTAATTACTTCCTGTTGAAGATCCTGTTGCAATGCATCAACCATATCCCTGTCGCAATTAGAACCCGGAAAAACAACTACTCCAAATTTCATTTTATCGATTTATTGATGATGAAAAAGCAAATGTACAATTCCTTAAAAAAATCATATCAAATAATATCCCATTACAACTGAAATCAAAACCATACTCCAGTGAATAAAGATGGGGAACCATTTTTTTTCCGGATAAAGAAAGGCCGCCCCCATTATTGATGCAATGGGAACTGCGGTTAATATCCAATAATCAAAATTTCTGGATGTATTTAAAAAAGGGACCAAAATGGCGACTATGAGGTATAAATAAATTAGGTTCCAGCTTTTACGTACCTGCAATAATTGCCGGCGCATATTGTTGCTGATAAAATAAGATCCAACCAGGATCGTCAGGAAAATGATGATCACTGCAGTTAATGCCCAGGCTGTCTGGATAAATTCGGGCATGCTAAGTTCCACTTTTGGAAAAGCGTATACATATAAACGATCTGACAAAAACAACCAGGCTGCTAAAAAATAATAGGGAGTAAGGATTCCCAAAAGTGCCATCAACCATTCGGGTAATCTAAAAGTCCTTGTTATGCCCAAACCAACAATAATTAATAATACAAATGCAATGGATGGAAAGTAAAAAAAGGTAGCAATTCCTGTTATTATTCCGATATTAAACAAGGAAGATTTTGGATTATTATTGTTATGCAGATTACAAAGTTTTGACAGTACCCAGATCAACAGGGTATTGATCACCAATGGTGAGGATAAATAATACCAGTCTGTAAATAAAGATGTGATGAGTAAATAACTCATACCGGTGAGGTAATTGGGCTTTTGCATCAGCCGCAGATTATTTACCAGATTATTTAAAATAACAGCCTGAATAAACAACAAAACAAAAGTAATCACACTGTAAACAATAGGCATATGCAGCACAGCCGGTTTCATCCAAAACAACAGGTACTTATACAGAAATCCATCCAACGGCTGCGAAACCGGAACATGTGGATGAAGAAACAGAGGCAATTTCAAAAGCAATCCATATAACAGGAGTAAAAAATTATTAAACGGATTATTGGCCTTAAATACGCCTGTCACAAAAAATGATTTAGTTTTTTTAAATTATTACCAGTGCAAAAATGAACTTTTATACTTACTTAAAAAAACATAAAAAATCTGAAAGTCATTATTCAAAAAAAACAACTTTAGCAAAGCTGATGATTGTGCGATAAACACAGGGAACAATAACCTCTCTAAAGCCAACCTGCTTGGCATGCCTGGGCATAAATTCAAAACCCGTTTCCCTGCTTTTTAATGTTGGATAGCGTTTCATCTGCCCATCCGGCAAAACGCTTTGGTTGCTGATGATCTGCCTGTTCCGTTCACCTTCATTAAATAAAAAATGTATCTCTCCCCCTACATTCATTGTGGAAAAAGAAAGGTAATTGTCATTTTCATCATCTGCCTGTGATTTCAACAACAAACTGTTCCATAAGATATTCAGATCTTTGTCAACACTCATGATCAGCACATTCTCATAATAATACCGGATACTCTGACGATTACTGAAACTATTGAAAGGCCTGTAATAACCATAATTTGGATTGGATAAATAATAATCATAGTTTGGATTAACCGGAGAATTGTAATAATAATTCGACCGGTTCCAACTGTCATATTGATTTGACCTTCCTTGTTCAGTAAAATTTTCGGTTGTGAGTAAAAATCCACCGTCTTTTTTAACAATGGTTTCCCGGATAAAAAGATCGTCAAATGCTGCACGAAACTGTCCATCCTTATTGATGACGGATCGGATAGAATCAGGGAATACGTTGAAGGCTGACCTAATAGTATCCAGGCTGTATGCATCAATGACCAGCGTGTACAAACCCTGAATATTGCCCCGGCGCTGGGTATAAAAAAAAGTATTGACAAAATAATGGTTATTCAGATTGTCAATTTTGATCCTAGATTCATCGATATATTTTTCCTTCAGATCAACAGCGATCGTTCTGAAATCTTTTGCTCCCGGCCTGCGGCAATAAATATCCAGATTTTCTATATTATCCCTGAACTGCCCTTTTGTTTCTTTTGTAAAGATCACTTTGCCCTCATTATCGACAAACATATCGCCGTAAAATTCCCTTCTATCATCATACTGTGTCACTGACCGGATGCTATCAAGCAAATTCAATTCTGCATCAAAAAGTTTTGTAACCGTAGTGAGTTGTTGGCTTTTTTTATTTCGCTTGTAGATTAGTATCTTTTGTTTATCCTGGCTAAAAACTGTATTGTAAATTTTGTTATCCGCAAGAATGCTGATCTTCGTTGTATCCAATTCAATAGGTTCCTTTATCACATTACCATCAGCATCGATCTTTACACCCATACAATAAACAATCTTATTCTTCTGGTACTGGTAAATCATATAAAAGTGATCGGGGTATGTTACAAAATCTACATTAAATGTTTTCTCCGGAACAAATTTTAACTGAATCGTTTCTTTGATCTTCATATCATTATCGTAGATTGTAAGATTATGTTTCCACCTGATATTTTTATAAATGAGATAATTGCCTTTCATCTTTCCAAGTATTTCAAAATTCATATCTTTTATATCTTCATTATTATATTCAGCGTAAGTGATCTTCTGTGAAAAAACATTTTGGGTGAAGAAAATGAAAATAAATACCAGTAAAAAGCCAGATTGCTTCATGAATTGCTTGTTTAACTTAAAAATACAAAATAATAAATGATTAAACCAGTAGATAGACTTTAATAATGTATGCATTGCTGCTTTTATAATATACTTAAATTTACAAAATGCAGACAGTTCTCATCACGGGTGGCACAGGCTTAATTGGCAAACAACTTAGCAGGCATTTAATTGAAAAGGGTTACAGGGTAATCATACTCAGCAGATCTGCAAAAGAAAATAAACAGGACAACAGTTTGCAATATGCAATCTGGGACATAAAAAAGCAAACGATTGATATTGCCGCTATACAATCAGCTGACTTCATCATTCATCTTGCCGGTGCCGGAGTTGTGGAAAAAAGATGGACTAATGCGTATAAAAAAGAAATTCTGGAAAGCAGGACGAAGAGCAGTAAACTGATAACAGATACATTGAAACAGCATCCGCATAAAGTAAAAGCAATTATCAGTTCATCTGCGATCGGTTGGTATGGTGCAGACCGGAAAAAAGATACTTTTTTTATTGAAACGGATAAACCTGCAACAGATTTTTTAGGACAAACCTGTTTTGCCTGGGAAACAAGTCTGGATGTTGCGATAGAAATGAATATCCGTGTTTGCAAATTAAGGACCGGAATCGTGCTGAGTAATGAAGGAGGTGCACTGGTTGAATTTAAAAAACCCATCCGGCTTGGGATTGCAGCCATTTTAGGAAGCGGCAAACAAATGATAAGCTGGATCCATATAGATGACCTTTGCCGCATGTATATTTATGCACTGGAGAATCCTGCAATGCATGGGAGTTACAATGCAACAGCAGCCTTGCCCGTGAGTAATAAAGAAATGACTGTTTTACTTGCTAAATCACTCAGAGGCAATTTTTATACAAGCTTGCATGTACCCGGATTTTTATTGAAACTGATCATGGGAGAAAGCAGTATCGAAGTTTTAAAAAGTACTTCAGTAAGCAATCATAAAATAAAAAATGCAGGGTTTACTTTTCTTTATCCGTCGATTGAATCGGCCATTGCTGCATTAACCGGTAAAAATTTACAGGTCTGACTTAATGATCCTCCTTCTGCTGAGAACTAAAAACAAACCAATATATAAAATTGCCAGTGCAAAAACCAGCCAGGTATAATCTGTTGGCAGGTTTGTTTTGGCAAAAGTTTTTATCGGGTTATCCGGGAAAGTCAATAATCCATCGGATGCATTCATAGGAAGGTAATCGCCCATGCTTCCCAGATCTATGCCATTATCTGCTCTTAGTTTGATACTCCACACATCCAACAACTGAGAAATAATATTCTCTGCTCCTAAATAAATAAAATACAAACCGATTGCAAAGCCGGTCTTCCGCACCCAGACTGCGATCAATATTGCAAGCAGGTTATAAGAAAGTGCCTTCAGCATAAAAAAGCCCACATGGGAAAACCCATTCATTGAAAATGCCGTTCCGGAAAACAAACCAAACAGCAAGGCTGTAAAGATCACCAGCAAAGTGGTAATAACAGCTGTAATAACAGCCATGGCCAGTTTTACGTTGATGAATTCTTCCCTGCTCCAGCCATCAATGATATTCTGCCTGTTGGTACGATAGGTAAATTCATTGGTAACCAAGATGATCAATAACAAAGCGGGCAATAACAACAGCCAGCCGGTAGCATAACTGGTGGTTTGCCATGTTTTATCAAAATCGTAGGGGTTAAAAGAGGAAACAAGTCCGGCTGTATTGATTTTTCCAATGATGTTTTTATTGACACTGAAAACGATGTAGTTGGTTGTTAAAACACCCAATGCAAAAAAACTACTGAGAACAATAAACGCATTGTAACTTCTCAGTTTAAGCCATTCTATTTTTAATAAATTCCGCATTTTCAAAAATTAATTTCTAAAATAATAAACTGAATCAATTGGTGAGTTCTAAAAACTTTGTTTCAAGACTTTTCTTTTTCAGTTGTAAATGAGAAAGAACAATTCCGTTGTTAAAACAAAACTGGTTCACTTCGGCAAGGTTGGCAGTTCCTGAAGGGAAAAACAACCGCACAACTTTATCGGTAATATCTGTTTTGATGATACCTGTCATTTGTGAAAGCATCTTTTCTAATTTTTGCAAATCAGCGGCAGTGATTTCCACAACATCTTCATTAATCAGGATCTCATTTACATCTCCATATGCAATCAGGTTGCCTTGTTTTAAAATGGCAACATGCGTACATACTTTTTCCACTTCATCCAACAGGTGACTGGCCATGATGATTGTTTTTCCCTGCTGTGATAATTTTTTGATCAGTTCCCTGATCTCTGCAATACC
>JBBKWV010000137.1:0-15086 GCA_037969135.1 Ferruginibacter sp. | reverse complement strand
GTTTGTAATTTTTATTTATTATTAAAAACACTATCATGAAACAAAATTATGCAAATGGCAATAAATTATTTTTATCCAAATATTTATTGTTTATAATGCTTACCGGCCTGTTCAGTTTTCAATCAAATGCACAAAAAAGGAATGCTGAAAAACGATCCGATAAATCGGAAAAAAAAGTTTTTCAAAATAGAAGCGGCGGAGATAGAAATCATGCTGCAATAGACAGGCAACAAAACCGCAGAAATGATCATATTACATTAGACCGGCGACAAAACCGCAGAAATGACCAACCTTCTGTAGACAGGCGACAAAACCGCAGAAATGATCATCCTTCTGTAGACAGGCGACAAGATCAAAACAATGACCGTCACAGACAACTGGCCCAAAGAGGATCTGACCACCGTAAAAATGGAATAAACAATAACCGCCGTCCGGGTAATCATTCTCCGGTATATTCATCCCGTAACAACAGACAACATCACATAGGGAATTATAATTCAAGGCATAATAATCATTACAATCATCATTGGGGAAACAGAAGGCCGGTTTACAATGCACATAATCCCGGATGGCGTTATTCATACTTTCCCAGAAGAAATTCAATTGCGGTAAGTTTTTCCTTTCCATTTCAAACTATTTTTTATGGTGGGTATAATTACCGGTATTATGATGGAGTTTATTATCAGCCATACAATAATGCATTTCGTGTCGTAGCTCCTCCTATTGGTATTTTTATTAATGTTTTACCGATTGGATATACCAGTATTTATGTACATAATTACCCCTATTATTATTTCAATGGCACCTATTATGACAGGTATAGGAATTCATACAGGGTTGTTGCACCACCAGTTGGAGCAGTTGTAGAAAGTATTCCTGATGGTTACGAAACCATTGTCATTGATGGAGAAACTTATTACATTGTAGATAATGTTCAATATAAGCCTTACATTGAAGAAAATGGCGAGATATGGTATGAAGTTATCAAAGTGGGTTAAATAACAATTAGCAGTCTGGAAGCTGTTAGAAAAGTGGAAGGATTTTATTGCAATTGTACAATCATAACAGCGCAATAAAAAAGTTTCTCTTTTTTGACAGCTTCTTTATTTGGTTTAAGATTTATTATAAACGGAAACGCAGCTAATAATTTCTAATTTATTTTTCTTAATTTGAATAATTAAATCAATTTTGATTGATATTATGAAAAAACTATTTCTCCTGTTTTTCTCCGCTCATTTATATTCTATTTGTTTATCGCAGCAGGTAAGCCTCACAGGCAGTAAAATCCCGGAAGGCAAAGAATTGATTAATAAGATCGAGCGGCTGGATAGTATTCTTTTTGATGCATTTAATAAATGTTACCTGAAACAATATGCAGATCTGTTTTCTGAAGATTTGGAGTTCTATCATGACAAAGGGGGGCTTTCGACTTCTAAAAATGAAATGGTTGAAGCCATTAAAAATAATATCTGCGGAAAAACAAATAGAGAATTATTAAAAGGCAGCATCGAAGTATCTCCTATTGCGGGTTATGGAGCTGTTGAACTTGGTTCACACCGGTTTCATAACCTGATAGAAAAATCCATTTCGCCATATAGTAAATTTGTAGTGATCTGGAAGTATGAAAACACTGAATGGAAAGTTACAAGGGTGATCAGTCTTCACTGAAAATAAAAACAGTATTCTAATCAAATAATTCACCCTGTGCCTTATCATTTTCTTTTGCCTCCCACTCCATTTCAACAGATTTGGAATAATCAACCAGTTTTGCTCCAACGGCTTTCCATCCCATGACTTCAACCAGTTTTGCCACTTTGAATTTTGCATTGCTGATCTGTTGTCCTTTGCCGGTCCGGACTTTCAATACCGGTTCAGGTTCTGTTGAAACCATTTCAAGCCTGTTGTCTTTTCCTTCTTTTATAAAATAGAATTTGCTGTTCAGTGTTGTGGTTTCAATCTTAAATCTTTTGATATTGAATTGCATCTTTTCATTGTCGAGATACACCGCAGTAATAATTTTTTCTGCATCATATTTTTCGATCAGCAACATTTTTTCGGCATCAAATCTCTGTGTGAGTTCCTGGTCCAGTATTTCGTAGTTGCCATCGGTATATACTACAAGCAGCCTGTCTTCGGCTTCAAACTTGCCAAGGTACTCCCCTTTTTCATCTGTATTCAACCGGCCAAACTTACTGTCGAACCAAAGTTTTTTTGCATCCAGCGTTGATTTACCCGCTTCTTTGAATTTTACTGATTTGATGGGGTATTTGGTAACCTGGTTACCAATACTGCCACGGTTTTTTATTTCAAGTTCTTCAAAATAGAATTCAAATTCTTTTTTCTTAGCTGCGCAGCCCGGAGTTAATATTATTTTTACAACTTCCGCTTCGCCATTAGCATTAACTGTAAAATAATGAACCCTGCTTTTTTCGTTTCCTTTAGTAAGATCATATTCTTTGTCTCTTGTAACAGCAGTGACATTAAATCGTTTTGCGAAACTTATACCTGATTTTCCGTCAACATAGATCATATTGTAAGTAGTGCGGTCATCTGCTTTTTGGAATACTGCCACATGTATAATGTCTTTACCAATAAATGTTTTATCAGAAACTTTTACCACCTTCATGATACCCCCTTTTGTGAAAGCTATGATATCATCCAGGTCTGAAACTTCTGCAACCAGTTCATCTTTCTTCAATCCCGTTCCAACAAACCCATCAGCAAAATTTACATACAATTTGATATTGGCAATAGCTACACTTTTTGCCTGTATTACATCAAATAGTTTTATTTCTGTTTTACGTTCCCTTCCTTTACCATATTTCTTAAGCAGGTTTTCAAAATAAGATACCGCAAAGTCAACAAGGTTAGCCAGGTCATGTTTGACTTTTTTAATTTCATCTTCCAGATTTTTGATCTGTTCATTCAATTCATCAATATCTAATCTGTAAATACGGCGTACAGGCTTTTCTGTAAGCTTGATAATATCTTCCCTGGTAATCTCTCTTTTTAATTGTTTTTTAAACGGAGTAAAAGCTTTGTCAATTGCAGCAAGCACTTTATCCCATGTTTCGTGCTTTTTCTCCAGTTCCTTGTATATTTTTTCTTCAAAGAATATTTTTTCCAGAGAAGTATAATGCCATTTTTCCAAAAGCTCGGCGAGCTTTATTTCCAGTTCTTTTCTCAATAATTCTTTTGTATTCTCTGTTGCAATGGAAAGTAATTCTTTCACAGATAAGAATTGGGGTTTCTTCTCTACAATCACACAGGCATTGGGTGAAATGCTCACTTCACAATCTGTAAACGCATAAAGTGCATCAATGGTAATATCGGGTGATATACCGGGTGCCAGTTCAATGATTATTTCAATTGCTGCAGCAGTATGATCAGTAACTTTTTTCACCTTTATTTTACCCTGGTCATTGGCTTTTACAATACTTTCCATCAATTGGGTTGTAGTTACACCATAGGGTACACTTTTAATAACCAGTGTTTTCTTATCCACTTCCTCGATAAATGCCCTGACCCTGATTTTTCCTCCGCGTTTCCCTTCATTGTAATTACTGGCATCCATGCTACCACCCGTTTGAAAATCAGGCAGTATTTCAATTTTTTTCCCTTTTAGTAATTTTATGGATGCTTCAATTAATTCACAAAAATTATGGGGTAATATTTTTGTTGCCAGACCAACTGCAATGCCTTCTGCACCCTGAGCAAGTAATAAAGGGAATTTCATGGGAAGAGTTACGGGTTCATTTTTTCTGCCGTCATAACTCAGTTGCCAGTTTGTTGTTTTAGCATTGAAAGCAACTTCGAGGGCAAACTTGCTTAGCCTTGCTTCAATATATCTTGGTGCCGCTGCATCATCACCTGTACGCACATCGCCCCAGTTTCCCTGCGTTTCAATCAAAAGATCTTTTTGTCCGAGGTTTACCAATGCATCGCCAATACTCGCATCGCCATGCGGATGGTATTGCATGCTTTGTCCGATGATATTGGCCACTTTATTAAACCTGCCGTCATCCATTTCTTTCATTGCGTGAAGAATACGGCGTTGAACAGGTTTTAATCCGTCTTCAATTGCCGGAACTGCACGTTCCAATATTACATAGCTGGCATAATCCAAAAACCATGTTTTGTATTGACCGCTTACACCGGTATCCCTGTGTTGATATTCTTCTTTTATTTTTCCTTTCGCCATATTTATTACACGTTAAACCCGCATTGGAGTATATACGTAATGATTCTTTATAAGAACAAAAAAAATTGAATTTTTAATTTCCAACTCGATATATTCAATGCTGTTCTGTTTTTAATTACCCTTCGTTTTTATTTCAAAATCTTTCATATTCCCAACTTTTCCCTGTACATCAAATATTTCCTGTGCGATCATCACTTTCAATCTCCACAATATATACGCATCACCAGTTGTGAATTTTGCTTTAGATAAAAATTGATGAATGATCCTGGAAGCCTTCTGCCAATCGGCAGAAATGTATTTCTTTAATTCCGCATCATAAAAATCATAATCTCCCTGTACCAGTTTTTTCCCTCCTTCCAGAAGCCGGACTGCTTTATTTTCATTGCATAATTTTGTCCACTCATCCGGATCTACTTCGAATTCACTTGGCGTAATTTCGCGGGCAAGTTTTTTTGCCTTGATGTATTCTTTCGCCGGGATCTCATGCAACCATGTGGGATAAAAAATATGCCCTTTATCATTAAAAAAAGGCAGGTTATTCAGGTATAAGATAAAAATCCTTCCCTGAAATTCTTTCATATAATGTAACAGCCAATAGTAGCCGCTAACATCGTGTTTGTTTTGTGCGGCCCATATCCAGATCTGCTCTTCTTCATTTCTTCTCATGGTACCCACCAGTTCTGCCGCGGTTTGGTAATCATCTATTTCCGGGTCATCTGCCTTGCCATCATAATCTCCACCTGCCAGTATTTCACGCCACCATTGTTTTCGTATTTCTTTGTCCTCCGATTTGTATAGATCGCCTAAAGGTCCTACTGCGTAATCATCTTTTATCTGAATTACTTTTCCGTTAAGTGTATCATCCAAACTGATGGCTTCTTCCAAAACCTTAACATCCTCTTCGTTAAAAACTATGTGTATCATCTCTATTTTTCAATTATGTATTATTAATTTCATTTGTCCTGACCCATGATAATATTAATTATTCCCTTCTTTTAAAAAAAGGAATAGGATACAAGATCAATTAATTCTTCAATACTTCAGGTTCTTCCACTATATCCAGATCTACTTTTAGGTTTTCAATAATAAATTCCTGGCGTTGTGGTGAATTTTTTCCCATATAATATTCCAGCAGATCCTGGATATGTTCACCACTTTCAATGATCACATTTTTCAAGCGGATATCCGGGCCTATAAATTTCGCAAATTCTTCCGGACTGATCTCTCCCAATCCTTTGAACCTTGTTATCTCGGGTTTGCTTCCCAGTTTTTTAATTGCGTTCTGCTTTTCTGTTTCGTCATAACAATAAATGGTTTCCTGTTTATTCCTAACTCTGAACAAAGGTGTTTCTAAAATATAAACATGGTTGTTCTTAACAATATCCGGGAAGAACTGCAGGAAGAAGGTCATCAGCAATAACCGGATATGCAAGCCATCTACATCGGCATCAGTTGCAATTACTATATTATTATAACGCAATCCTTCATACCCTTCTTCTATATTTAAAGCATGTTGTAAAAGGTTGAATTCTTCATTTTCGTAAACTACTTTTTTGGTGAGACCAAAGCTATTCAATGGTTTTCCCCTTAAGCTAAATACAGCTTGGGTATTTACATTTCTGGATTTTGTGATTGAACCACTGGCGCTGTCCCCTTCGGTAATGAAAATGGTGCTTTCTTTTTGTTTTTCTACAATGCTGTCCTTGTCTTTTCCACTTGGTTCATCATTGTAATGAAACTTGCAATCACGTAATTTTTTATTGTGCAGGTTGGCTTTTTTTGCTCTTTCATTTGCCAGTTTTTTAATGCCGGCCATATCTTTCCGCTCTCTTTCATTCTGCTCAATGCGTTTCTTCAATGCATCGGCGACCGATGGATTCCGGTGTAAAAAATTGTCCAGTTCTTTTGAAAGAAAATCGCCAATGAAATTTTTCATACTGGGTCCGCCTTCTGAAACAAACTGCGATCCGAGTTTTGTTTTTGTCTGGCTTTCAAAAACCGGTTCCTGAACCCTTACAGATAAAGCAGCACAAATACTTCCCCTGATATCCGATGCATCATAATCTTTTTTATAAAACTCCCGGATGGTTTTGATATATCCTTCCCGAAATGCAGCAAGGTGTGTACCACCCTGGGTAGTAAATTGCCCGTTTACAAAACTATAATATTCTTCACCATAACTGTTTTCGTGGGTAAGTGCAATTTCAATATCATCACCCTTCAGATGTATAATCGGGTAACGGATCTCATCTTCATTTGTTTTTCTTTGAAGCAGATCAAGTAAACCATTTTTACTTATATACCTCTTGTTGTTCAGGTTCATTACCAGGCCGGCATTCAGGTAACAATAATTCCAGAATTGGTTATCTAAGTATTCCTGTAAGTAATGAAAATTTTTAAAAATGGATTCATCCGGAATAAAAGTAATGAACGTGCCATTCTCTTCTTTGGTAGCAATTTCTTTTGATTCTTTTGTTAAAACACCTCTTTCAAATTCAGCCCATTTTTCCTTTCCTTCACGGTAAGAGGAAACTTTAAAATAATTACTCAATGCATTAACAGCCTTGGTTCCTACCCCATTCAATCCAACGCTTTTTTGAAATGCTTTGCTGTCGTATTTCGCCCCCGTATTTATTTTGCTCACCACATCCACAACTTTACCCAATGGAATTCCCCGGCCAAAATCCCTTACTGTAATTAATTTGCCATCTATTTTAACATCAACATGTTTGCCATAGCCCATGGTATGTTCATCAATACAATTGTCAATTACTTCTTTTAGTAAAACATAGATGCCATCATCCGGACTAGTGCCATCGCCTAATTTTCCAATATACATTCCCGGTCTGAGACGAATATGTTCCTTCCAGTCAAGACTACGGATACTGTCTTCGGTATAATCAAAAAGATCTTTTTCAGCCATAATTATTTATAGTATTTTCTATTCCGGAGTGGCCTTAGGATATGGGTTTTGTCAGAGACATTGTGTTAATTTCAACAGCGATGTGTCATTCAATTCCTATACCATAGGGTGCTCACTTGTACTGTTTCAGCCGATTTTAGCATTTTTCAGTGCTGCGAATATAAATGAATGCGTTCATTTTCATATTTAATCATTTATCCACAAAAGGCTCAATAATGTGTGTAAAAAAGTTTAGATGCGGTTGCATATGGTTAATTACAAAATAATTAATATCTTAAAATATTGTCAACTGATTTTGCAAATCAGCAATAACATCTGCAAATCAAAAAATCTATGTTAAAAAAGATTCAATTTTTTTTGAAGAAAAATATGAAATAGCTTCGGCAAAACTATGCATTATGAATTTAGACTTGAGAGGTAAGACAGCCATCGTTTGTGGAAGTACACAAGGACTAGGATATGCCAGTGCAGTTGAATTGGCATTGCTCGGAGCCAATATTGTATTGATGGCCCGTAATGAAGAAAAATTAAAGGAAACTGTAAAAACACTGGATATTTCAGCGGGGCAGGTTCATCAATATTTACTTGCAGATTTTTCCGACCTGAATAATGTTATCTCTGCTATCAATGCGTTTTTGGAATCGGGAAATATTGCCCAAATACTTGTAAACAATACAGGTGGCCCTGCCGGTGGTACTGCAATGAATGCATCTGCAGAAGAATTTTTGCAGGCTTTCAATAATCATTTATTGTGTAATCATATTTTGACCAAAGCACTTGTTCCGGGAATGAAGACAGCCGGATTCGGAAGGATCATCAATATTATTTCTACTTCTGTAAAGCAGCCAATTCAAGGCCTTGCAGTGAGTAATACCATACGTGGTGCGGTGGCAAGCTGGAGTAAAACACTGGCAACGGAACTTGGCCCTTTCGGAATTACGGTAAACAATGTTTTGCCCGGTTTCACAAAAACGGTTCGTGCCGATTATGTGATTCAAAAAAAAGCTGCAGAATCCGGTAAATCTGAAACAGAGATCATGCGTGAACTGGTTAAAGAAATACCTGTTGGCAGAATTGGAGATCCCAAAGAGTTTGGAGCAGCAGTTGCTTTTTTATGTTCGCCTGCTGCGGCCTATATTAATGGAGTAAACCTTCCGGTTGATGGTGGAAGGCTGAGTTGTTTATGATCTGAAATATTCCCTATTAAAACTTTTATATGAAAAAATATATTGTCCTGCTTTTTACCAGCCTGGTAATTCAAATGAATGTTTCTGCACAATTTTATAAAAACGAAGATGCCTTTGCTCATACTTTTTCCATTGTTGCCCGTGACCCAATAACCGGAGAAATGGCCATCGGTGTTCAAAGCCATTGGTTTAGTGTGGGTACAGCTGTTAGTTGGGGTGAAGCAGGTGTGGGGGTTGTAGCCACTCAATCTTTTGTAAATAAAAGTTACGGGTTTAAAGGGCTGGCATTGATGAAAGAAGGAATGTCTGCAGAACAGGCTTTGAACCAATTGTTATCTGAGGATGAAGGTCGTGACGTTCGCCAGGTTGCCATGATTGATATCAATGGAAATGTAACTGCTCATACCGGTAAGAAATGCATTGATTATGCCAGTCATATTATCGGTGATAATTTCGCTGTTCAAAGCAATATGATGCTGAACAACAAAGTTTGTCCGGCAATGGCAAAAGCATTTGAAGAAAGTACAGGGAAACCGCTTGCCGAAAGGGTGATGGCTGCTTTAAAAGCTGCACAGGCTGCCGGTGGGGATATTCGGGGTAAACAATCGGCTGCTTTATTGGTTGTTGCCGGTAAAGCAGAAGGAAAACCATGGGATGAAAAACTGATAGACCTGCGGGTGGACGATCATGCGGCACCGCTGGTAGAAATGGACAGACTTTTGCGCTTGTACAGGGCTTATCAGCATATGGATAAGGGTGATCTTGCCACTGAGAAAAATGATATGAAGCTGGCAATGGATGAATATGGGATGGCTATGAAAATGTTTCCACAGAATGTTGAAATGCAATACTGGACAGCCATTACTTTGGCCAATAATAAAAAGGTGAAAGAAGCCTCCATAATGTTACAAAAGATTTATTTGCAGGATCCTAACTGGAGAGAACTTACAAAAAGATTACCCAAAGTGAATTTATTAACAGTTAATGAAATTGAATTAAAAGAATTATTGAAATAACTTTGCATTATGAAACACATAATTAAAATTGTTCAAACAGCCCTGGTCAGTTTTTTAATATTTTCCTGTAACGCACAAACGAAAACAAATCTGAATGCAGAGGAATTTGAAAAAGCGATCGGCAACAAAGATTCAGTTCAGATACTTGATGTAAGAACAGCTGCTGAGTATAATTCTGGTCATATTGCCAATTCTTTGCTGGCTGATTGGAATGATGCCGCAGAATTTAACAGGCGCATTTCATTTATAGATAAAACCAAACCTGTGTATGTTTATTGTCTATCAGGTGGAAGAAGTGCCGCTGCTGCATCACAAATGCGTAAATCAGGATTTGAAAATGTATATGAATTAAAAGGTGGTATCAATGCATGGAAGGCCTCCGATAAAAATATTAAAGGTAAGGTTGCCGAAAAACAAATGAGCCTGGATGCTTTTAATAATACGATCAGTGGTTCAAAAACAGTATTGGTCGATTTTGGCGCAAGTTGGTGTCCTCCCTGCAAAAAAATGGAACCAGTATTGGCAAGTCTTGAAAAGAACAATTCCGGAAAATTTACCTTATTGAAAATTGATGGGGGAAATGACCAGGATATTTTACAAAAATTCAATGTGACAGCGCTTCCGGTTTTTATTATTTTTAAAGATGGTAAACAGGTTTGGCGTAAAGAGGGCCTGGTAACAGAGAAAGAATTTACTGATCAATTATAGTACTTAAATGTAAATGGTACAAATTTGCATGATCTGCATGCGAAATTATTCCTCCTTATTGGTTTATCATAATCCAAATTAAATTCTTCCTTCAAAGAAGGATGAATTGGCATCATTTGCTTTTATAAAATCACTTACCAGGTAACAGATCAGTTTACCGGTACTTTCATCTTTTCTGCCATCCTGCAACTGGCAGGCTCCTTCTGAAATATGCAGATAAGCAACTTTTGAATCGGTTGCTGCAAAATTCATATACTGTCTTGCCTGTAATGCTGTGATTCCCGAAGGAGTTTGCGCACTGCTGAGTGTATGCTGGATTGAATCCAGATCCAATTCAATCCCTGTTTTTGTGTCTTCCGTAAATCCGGTTGCATGTGCAATTGCCTGAATGAAATTCTTTCTTTCGTGAATAAATATATCTTCATAACTACAATAATGAATAAATGGATTTTCATGAATTTCCATAAGTTCATTTTGTGCCAAATAATTCTGATGTACGCCGATGATCGCATATTTTCCAAGATATCCGTCTTCTTCTGCATAGCGAAAACTGTTGCCACTGTGCCTTCCTTCAGTTGGCCGGTAATCTGCATGTGCATCCATATTGATACAATTGATCTGTGCCAAAGGAATTATTTCTGCTTTGTGTAACCCCTTAGAAACAGCTTTGATAATGGGATATGAATTGTTGTGTCCGCCTCCGATAACAACCGGAATTTTATTTGCACTTGCAATTACCTTGATTATTTCCTCCACTTCATCATCCATGATATTTACAGCATGCCGGTAAGCGTCGATAAGTTCATCCCTGTTGTATGCATTGTTTTCGATAAGGTACTTTAAATCACCAAAATCAAAATGACCCAGTAATAATATATTTTCACCGGATAAGAAATCATTGCTTTGGAGGTTGAGAAATGCATTTAAAAAGGGAAGCCAGTTTGTATCTGCTCCCCCGGTTCCATAATTTGCTTTTACTCCGATATCTTCCGGTATTCCAACCAAAACATATTTGGCTGTTGAATCAGATAAGGCTTCAGGCCAATCAGCATCCGTTTTTAAATGATGAATTCTTTCGCCCAATTTTGTTTCAAAACGGCGCACTTTCGTAATGGAAAGGATATCTTCTTTACTGTAGAATTTGAAATGCTTCATTAATGGAAGTTAAGAAAATTATAAATGATTTTAATTATTCCATAGATAATTAAATGGACTAGTAAAAATTGTTATTGTCGGGCAGGTCATGTTTATTTTAGCACGGCGATTGATATTTAATAAAAGTTAAAAAACAAGTCTAAATCAAATCGATTTAATTACAAATTGAAATAAAGGGAATATTGATTAAATTTAAGATTGAAATGAAATGCTCCAACAGAATATTGATCTTTTTGATCCTGCTGTTTAACGAATTGATTGTTTGTGCACAGGATTTAACCGGTACCTGGGAAGGTGATTTGAACAATACTGAATTTCTTCAGGTAAATATTGTGCATGTGGGCGACAAATTATGCGGATACACCTGGGATTATCTGTACAATAATAAATTGGATTATTGCAAAGCACTATTTACCGGCAGGTATGATAGGAACAGGGACGAATGGATACTTACCGGTACTTCATTCATTGCAAACAGCAGTACACATGTTTTGATGCGAATAAAGTTATCTTATAATTCCAGGGATGGCAGAGATTACCTCATTGGAACTGAATCCAGTACATCCCCGGGGTTTTCTGTTTTTTCATTATTCATGAAGCAAAATGTATTTCTGAAAAAAGTTTCCAAAAAGCCTGCAAGGATGTTCCCCAATATGAAAGATTGTATGAAGGAAAAGCAATCCGTTGATATACCACCCGTTGAAAAAAAACCGAGCCCTGTTCAAAAGGTAAAAAAACAGGCAGATCAGATTATTGAAAAGCAAACCGACACGGTGCAAATTGCGGAGAAAAATACGGATACTATCCCCATTAAAGAAAAAGACTTCAGTCCGATTGAAAATCAAATGAACAAAAGAAAAAATACAGAGACAAGCCATCTCGTTGTTCATGAGAAAAATATCATACTGGAAGTGTATGATAATGGCATCATTGATTCAGATACGGTGAGCGTTTTTTACAATGGGAATTTAATTCTCAGTCATCAACGGCTTTCTGAAAAGCCAATCGTGATCCCTATTTCATTGGATGGTAAAACGCGTATACACGAAATTGTTTTGTTTGCCGAAAATTTGGGAAGTATTCCACCCAATACAGCTTTGGTAGTTGTAAAAGCAGGTGATAAGCGGTATGAATTATTTGCCAGTGCCAATCTTTCGGAAAATGCCGTGATCCGATTTGAATACAAACCAAAATGAAAATTAAATAAGGCCTGTACCGATATTTTAATTTGAGAAATGAGTCAGAAAGAAAAAGATAATGTTGTTGTAAAAAATTTGGCAGGCCTGGTTTTGTGCGGAGGGCTCAGTAAACGGATGGGCAGCGACAAAAGCAAAATTGTTTATCATGAATTACCACAACGATATCATTTATATAATATGCTGGAACTTTTTTGTGAAAAAGTTTTTATTTCCTGTAATGAGGAACAGGTAATTGAAATTAAAAAAAAATATGCATACATAGCTGATGATATTTTCTTTGGAAAGATCGGACCGATGGCTGGACTTCTTTCCGCATTTACACTTCATCCGGATAAAAATATTATTTTAATTGGTTGTGATTATCCTTTAATGGATGTGGATGACCTCTCCCCTTTTTTAAAATTGTGTAATGGCGACACCCCCATTGCATTTTATAATAAAGAGGGAAATGTGTATGAACCGGTGATTGCTTATTATCCGAATAAAATATATAACAAATTGAAGGAATTATTTCAATCCGGTCAGTATTCTTTGCAATATTTATTGCGTTCAACAAATGCCATAAAATATTTTCCGGAAAATGAAAAATGTTTAACAGTTGTAAATACACAAGCAGAATATAAAAATGTAATTGAATTTATGCAAGGTTTGTGATTTAATTACTAATCGTGATTTTACATTAACTAATTTATATTTCCGGGTTCAATTTTGTTAACTTGTAATATGAATCCATTGCAGATCGAAAATATCTTAATCAGAAAAATTGGCCCGGAAGGTCAAACTGAAACAAATGATTATGTAGCAGTTGAAGAACCACTTGAAATTCAATTGTCATACAGTACTGTAAATGGGAGAATGAAAAAAAGTATTGCAGTAACCATGCGTACGCCGGGAAATGATACAGAACTTGCTGTTGGTTTTTTATTTACCGAAGGAATCATAATGGATAAGCATGATGTTGAAGATATAAAAATGTCTGCAGTTGATATCAACAGGTTATTGCTTACTTTAAAAGAAAATGTTATTCCGAAATTGAATAAGTCTGATCGCAATTTTTACAGTACTTCCAGTTGTGGAATATGTGGCAAAGCAAGTCTGGAAGCTATTAGAACTTTAGCTGAATATGAATTTAAGAAAGATACGATCTCTGTGCATGAAGTAATTTTGTTTCGCTTACAGGAATCAATAAAACAAAGCCAGGAGGTTTTTGAAAATACCGGCGGAATTCATGCCAGCGCCCTATTCTCATTGAACGGAGATCTGTTAATAATCAAAGAAGATGTGGGAAGGCATAATGCTTTGGATAAAGTAATCGGTGATGCCTTTTTGAAAGGTCAGTTACCTTTAAGCAATTGTATTTTGTTTTTAAGTGGAAGAGCCAGCTTTGAACTGATTCAGAAAGCAGCTATGGCAGGAATTAAAATTGTTGCTGCGGTTGGAGCCCCATCCAGCCTGGCTGTTGATCTGGCAAAAGAAATGGGAATGACACTTATTGGCTTTTTGCGCAATAACCGGTTTAATATTTATGCCGGGGAGCAAAGAATCCATATTTAAATTAAAAAGTTAATATGAAAATTCGGATTAAGGGAAATTCAATCAGGATGAGGCTGACAAAGTCTGAAGTTACCAAACTTGAAAATACCGGTTACCTGGAGGAAAAGACGCAGTTTGCAGATAATAAACTCACCTATGCTTTGGAAAGAATAAATGAAGGAGAATCTTTAACGGCAAATTTTCAGGAGAATAAGATAACCATGTTTGTTCCCAAAAAACTGGTTGATGGATGGGCTGAGAATAATGTGATTGGGTTTAATTCTTCTATGCCTGTTGCAAATTTGGATAGTATATATTTATTGGTGGAAAAAGATTTTATATGTCTTGATGAAAGTACAGAAGATCAGTCAGATAATTATGAAAACCCACATAAAACCTGTTAATCTTGAACGAAAAAATAAAGGTATTCCCGGCGGCAGAAAATCCTGAAAACTTCACAGGACTTAGTTTGGGTCCGCCCCAGAAAGTGGCAGCCGGTATTCCGGCTGTATATAAAAGTTTAAGTCATGTTTTTGGAGAGGCTGGTTTTTTCAGGGGATTAAAAGCATTGAATAAATTAAATCAAAAGGATGGTTTTGATTGCCCGAGTTGTGCCTGGCCCGACCCGGATGATGAGCGCAGTGGTATTGCTGAATATTGTGAGAATGGAGCTAAAGCAGTTGCAGATGAAGCCACAGCAAAAATGATCGGGGCCCGATTTTTTTCTGAAAATACTGTACATGAACTGGCTACTTTATCGGATTATGAAATTGGGAAAAAAGGACGGATTGGGGAGCCCATGTTTCTGCCTGAAGGAGCGTCACATTATCAACCTATAAGCTGGGAAGATGCTTTTAAAAAAATTGCAAAGGAATTAAATGATTTGGAATCACCCGACCAGGCTGTTTTTTATACTTCGGGGCGAACAAGCAATGAAGCAGCTTTTTTGTATCAGCTTTTTGTCAGGGAATACGGAACGAACAACCTCCCCGATTGCAGCAATATGTGTCATGAAAGCAGTGGTGTTGCTTTAACCGAGTCATTGGGCATTGGAAAAGGATCTGTAAAACTGGAAGATTTTTACGAAGCAGAGGTTATCATTATCCTTGGTCAAAATCCTGGAACCAACCACCCCCGAATGCTTACTGCATTGCAAAAAGCAAA
>JBBKWV010000136.1:0-25657 GCA_037969135.1 Ferruginibacter sp. | reverse complement strand
GTATAATCAAAGTTTATAGAACGGGTAAAATTCCATCTTAAGATATAATCACGCTGAAACGTAAAATACTTATCATAGGTTTCGGGAATCACATATTTATCATTACCGATACTTCTTGGCTTGATGGCACCAAACTGGCGACTCAGGTCGGCACGGAAACTCAATTGAGATGGTATATAATTGAAATTAAAATCCTTTATCAGGTCGAACCAATGGGTCTTTGATTTTTTAAATATTTTTTTAAAGGGCTCAATATATTTTGGTTGCGGGGCATAATTATAACCCAGTGCACCACGGTGACGTGTGATCTCATTGTTTTCGATCAACGGATTGTGACTGATGGTTTGAATGAAAGAATAGCTGACATCCACATTGGAAATATCATAAATTCTTGATTTGGAACCATTGGTTTTATTCTTTTTTACATTCGTAAAATTCAGGGTTTTGATAGAAGTAAAATCGACGGCAACATTCTTGATAGAATCCCTTTCTGTTTTACTATCTGCACCGTTTAGTTTATCCTTTAACTTAATATCCTGGTCATACGGATCATACTCTGGTCTACTCGTAGATTGGGTATAACTGGCAAAAACAGGAATGGACATCCCCCATTTTTTGGGTAACAGTTTTCCCAGTTCAAGATTTGCTGCCACATCAAATTGCAGGAAATTATCCCGGTATCTTTCATTCACTCTTTGCTCCAGAGTACCAAATCCACTTGTATGTGTGTTGGCAGAAACGGACAATGTTCCCAGGTCGGCAAGATTAACATCCACCCTTCCCAAAGCTGCATAACCTCCATTTTCATCCAAGGAAGAAAGCCTCAGTTCATTCACCCATATTTCTCCGCAGGCAACAGGTACTTTTGTATTTTCAACACCCAGCAGCACGCCACGAACCTCTCCCAGGTTTGGATTCCCCATTACCGAGTATACATGACCGTTGGCTTGTGTTTCCCGGAATATCTGCCCCAGTGCATTGCCCGAAATATTTCTCAATTGCTTGATCTTTGTCAACCTGTCAAGATCCACTTCCAGTGAATTCATTGCATTCCACAAAGTATCATTGTAGGCATCTGAATCAGGAGATAATCCGGAAGCAGTTAATGCCGTTAACACAAGCGGGATCCTGATCTCATAATAGTTATTTACAAAATCTGTTCCCATCCTAATCACTGCCGTTAGGTCTTTATCCCCAATTGTATTTGGTGGGCTAACTGCATTTTCAGCATGCATATACATGGAAAGTTTCCTGAACTGCCTCAAATCCCTGTTTCCAAAAGTTTGAAATACTGCTTTCGCATCCCCATTTTTTAAATCACAAAACTGGAGACTCATAGATTGCTCATTTTGCAAAAGATTCACTCCATTATTACTCAATGTCTGCACCCTTTGAATCTCTCTTGGTGTACGGTAAGGCAAAGGTGTACGCTGATCATTCTCTTCGATATTTACGGCACCCACATTGAAAGTGGTGCCCGAGCCAGCAGAATAAGTACCGGTTGAATCAACCCTGTATTGGAATTTCCTCCAGATATTTCTTGTGAGTTGTAAAAGCCCGAAACGCATTACCACACTGTCTTCAAAATCAGTCATGAACATGCGCATGAAACGGATAGATTTAAAATCGGGGATATTGCCGATCTTTCTGTTGTATTCAGAAATGGGTATCCTGAACTGATACCATGTTTCATTTCTCACAGATCCGTTTACAAGGTTTACCGGAACAGATTTTTTATCAACAATAAAGTTTTTACCAATAGACATTATCTGATCGGTAGGAGGTTTGATGTCCACGATATATTGAAAATACTCCTCCGTTTCACTCATGGTATTGTCTTTGTTCAAATCCTCCGCATCGGGGTAAAGTGTAGCTGCTGTTGAAAAATCACTTCCGCTGTTTATGGGAGAATTCCCGTCAGGATTATTGAAATTTTTATAGCGGGCCAAAATGCCGTCATTTTCGCCAAATCTTCCGTCGCGGTAATGGATATAATCATCAGAAGATGGATCTCTCAATGCATCCTGGTATGCTTTTGAACCGGTGCCAAAATTTGTGGCAAGTTGAGCAAGGTAAGCCTGGCGAATGGTCACTTCATCGTTGTCTGTTAACCCATCAAAACCAACATCCTGATAAATCCTGTCTTCGGGTAAATTGCTGAAGGCATTGGTAACCTGGATCGGATTTCGGGGAACCCTGCCCCAAACGGTTGTATCAACCTGCGATGGAGCATTGGGTGTACTCAATCCATTTTCATAAAACCGCCTTCCGTCTTTCAGTACATCTTCCGAAACGTTTCCAAGATTAAAATACAGTTTACCGCCTGATGAAGTGTTATTCAGAATAAAAGGATCCTGAACCCAGAATTCTATGAACTCGATATTGCTTGTTTCAAAATCGGGTTGATCAATGCTGCGCATCAATCCTCCAAACCTTTTCTTCGGATTCAGTAATTTTCCGTCGGATGCTATATTGATCGTTCCATCTTCGTAATTATAAGGACCCTTATTCATGGGATAATAAGCAAGGTCAAATGTTACCAACTGGCTTTCGCCGAAACCGGTTGTTTTTTGAGGAAAAATTTCTTTCTGATAAACCTGTCTTACTCTGGGATCGCTCAATTCTGCCGCATTTCCACCCAAAGGATTGTTGGTCCCTTTATATTGCTGTAATGTTTGTTCAATCTGGTACCAGGCAATTTTTGCCCTGTTTTTACCATAATCCAGGTTGTTATTCAATTTTCCTTCCGGAAAAATTTCCACTGCATTAACATCCGTAGCACCGGCAGGAACAGAAGAAAGTCCCCAACTGATCAATGGAAAACGAAGGTCAATACCCGATTTACTTCCTTCAAAATCATCAATATAAATTACCCCGCTTGCCCCTCGTCCGATCTGTGGAGCATGGCCCGGTTTCAGGTAAGCGCCTTCTGCATAAAAATTAATGGTAGAAGGTGCCGTGGTAGAATAGAATGGAAGTTTATCCAATAATTTAGTAAGCCTAGGAATGTCTTTTCTGTAATTAACGTCCAAACCATACATAGTATTTCTGATTGGATCTTCGTTGTAATTCACTTTGGTAAAGAAGGGTCTTTCACCCAATCTGACAATGGTACCGCCAATGGATAATTGTTCTTTGGCGGTATTTTTTACATGATAATCCATTCGCAAACCCAGGTAATTTCTTTGCTGTAAACCGAATGTTGCATTATTTTCAAAATTTACCTGTACCGGCAATCCTGCATTTAAAATTGCCTGGTTTGTAATTTTGATAGTACCCAGATCGTAGTTGATATCATAATCAGCACCTTCCTGCAGGGTTCTTCCACCGGCACTAACCGTTACAGAACCTTTTGGTATATTATAACCAATACTGATATCAGATGAACCGGATGTCTTTGCCGTTCCTTTTAATACAAACCTGTTGAGATTGGGGAATTGCTGGGCAACCGCTTTTATAGAATCATATAATGCATAATACAAAGTGTCTTTGATGGCAGGATTGGAAGGGTTGGCATAAATCCCTTTTGCAAGATCACGCCCAAATGGTTCCAGTACCGGGAAAATGATCCGGCTGTATTGTGAGATAACTGTATAATTTTCTACATAATCAAAAACACCATCGGGTTGTGGATCGAGCTGGCTGTTCAACCGATCTAAATTAATGAGGGAAATGATAGGAGTACCCTGGTTAATATCACCAAATGGTACATATCTTTTTGCTCCCAAACCCGGTTCCTGATATAGTACATCTAGTTTAAAATCCTGTGGAGACAGGGTACCATAACCAATAGTATACACATTCTTCAACATCAGGTCCCAAATAGGCAAATTGGTTCTCTGCGATGTTGCTTTTAACAGTTTTAAGAACAATATTTTTTGTGTGGCAGTAGAACTGTCCGGTGGTACATCTTGTGAAAATTCACCCACCTGGTATATTTTTCCCCGATAAGAATACTGGAAAGCGACCGCCAAAACCTCATCAGTTTGTAAAGGCTGACTGAGAGAAAGTAACCCGATATCGCGGTTATAAAAATATTGGGTTGAATCCAGTTTTCTGGCAAAAGTTTTTTCAAAATCCTGCACAGGGTTCAATCCCAATGCCGATAAATTATTAAATATCAATGCCGGGTTACGGGCGTCTGGCCTGTTGATAACATTGCTGTACAGGTCATTGGTTGCATTGGTAGGAATTTCGGCCGTAGTAAGCACATTTATGACGGGTGGCTGTCTGAAGGGATGTGTTTCTGCCAGGTCCATCAAACCAACCACATCTCTTGTTTCAGTAGTAGTACCGTTTCTGTTTGTAACCCAAACTTCCATGCGTAAGATCTGTACCGGACTGGTAACAGCCGGCAGGTTTTTAAGCAGGTCATTGTAATTATTTCTGAAATACTGTGAAACCAGGAAATGCCTGTTTTCTTCATATTCATCGGCCTTGATCTCGAAAGGTTGCGCTGCTGCCCCACCCTGTAAGTTCACACTCTGCCTTTGTGATTTTTGGTTGGCCAGTACACCGGTGATAAAAAGTTTTCCAAATTGCAACTGAGTTTTCAATCCAAACAATTGCTGGGCTCCGGGTATCAGTGTTCCTTTAGAAGGAAAGCTGACATTTCCGGCTTCAAATCTTTTTAAGATCTCATCATCCTTACCGGTATAATCCAATTTTAACTGATTATCCAGGTCAAAATTGGCGAGGGTATTATAATTGATGGGAAATTTCAGCTTGTCGCCAATATTGGCATTTACATTTAACTGGGCATTCATATTAAAATCAAGCCCGCCGTTTTTTCTTGCCTGTTCGGGAAGTGTTGGATTGTCGATTTTCTGTCCCTGGTAACCTGCTGTAATATCTACATTACCCTGCGGACTTATCTCAATTTTTCCATTTCCGAATAACCGGTTGAAGAGGTTATCGGTAAGTGATAATTTGGGTTTGAGGAATTTTCCCCTGTTAAGGATACTGGTTGTATTGGCTCTTTTTCTGAAATAATCATTTTCTGCCTGTTTATTCCGCAGTTCCCAGAATTCATTGAAAGAATAAGTTGTGGGTACACGATAGTATCTTGTCCCTATTTTTTCGAAAACAATATATCGCCTTGTAATGGGATCATAAACAACTGAATCTGAAAAATTGGAGGGGGTTTTGAGATCAAATATATTATTAGATCCTCCATACAGATAATCTCCCCTTCTGTCGTGAATAGGATAAGGCAAATTGCTAATCAACCTTGGAGGAGTAGTATCTTGTAATTGCTGGAAAAGTACATTTTCCGAATTCATTGCAGCAGCAGAGAGTGTATAGCCTAATATAAGCAGTACAACAAAAAAACAATGATGCAATATTTTTAAAGTAGTCTTTCTAATGAGCAACATCCAGTAAATCAATTAAGGTAGATTTTTCTCAAATAGCTTTCAATGATTTTTTAATTAATTCTTCTAATTTTTCAATACCAGGTTCTGCCCGGATTGCTTTCTGGATCGATTGCTCTGCCTGTGATCTTGATATTCCGAGAGCAGTTAACGCTGTTAACGCATCCTGCTCCAAAGTATTGCCCAGTTTATTAAACCCTGCGGTTACCAGCGGTTGCTTATTCAATTTATCTTTTAATTCAAGCACAAGCCTTTCTGCTGTTTTCTTCCCGATACCTTTTACACTTTCCAATAATTGTACATTTCCCTGGATGATCGCCAGACTAACCTCATCTGGTTTAATCGAAGACAGCATCATCCTAGCAGTAGCTGCACCAACTCCGGAAACACTTGTCAACAGTAAAAATATATCTTTTTCCTCTTTCTCAAAGAAACCAAATAAAGTATGCCCATCCTCTTTCACCTGAAGCACTACAAATAATTTGGCTTCCTGTAAATTCTGAACAGCTGAATAAGTATTAAGGCTGATATTTACTTCATAACCAATACCATTCACATCTAAATAAACCTGGGCGGGGCTTTTATACGTCAATTTTCCCTGCAAATATGCATACATAGTTTCCTTATCTGTCGATGACCAAAAATAAGGATAATTAATCAGCTAAAGCTGGAAAAATATCTTAAATGGAATTTCCTTTAATTTTACCAACATTTAAGAATCAACACATTCTAATAAAAATTAATCCATGAATAAAATTACTGCTGCTATTACTGCTGTTGGAGGATACGTACCTGAATATATACTTACCAATCAAATTTTAGAAACAATGGTGGATACAACCGATGAGTGGATCGTATCCCGCACAGGTGTAAAGGAAAGAAGGATCCAGAAAGGAGAAGGTTTGGGAAGCAGTGATATGGGAGCAGAAGCAGTGAAAGATCTGTGCAAAAAACGCGGCATAGATCCCGATGAAATTGATTGTCTTATTTGTGCAACGGTAACCCCGGATATGGTTTTTCCTGCTACTGCGAATATTATTTGCGATAAGGTTGGAATCACTAAAGCATTTGGTTTTGATATTGCTGCAGCCTGTTCGGGATTTTTATTTGCCCTTACAACTGGAACTGCCTTGATTGAAAGCGGCAGGTATAAAAAAGTGGTGGTGGTTGGAGTGGATAAGATGAGCAGCATCATTGACTACAGCGACCGTACAACCTGTGTCATTTTCGGCGACGGATCGGGCGCCATATTGCTGGAACAAAATGAAGAAGGTAACGGAGTACTGGATAGTTTATTAAAAAGTGATGGCAGTGGCAGAAGACACCTGCACATGAAAGCCGGTGGATCCCTGAGGCCTGCAACCATGGAAACGGTACTTGGGAGAGAACATTATCTTTACCAGGAAGGACAGTCAGTTTTTAAGTTTGCTGTGAAAGGAATGGCAGATGTCAGTTTTGAATTAATGGAGAGAAATAATTTAACAGCGGATGACATTGCCTGGCTGGTGCCGCATCAGGCAAATCTGCGGATCATTGATGCTACTGCAAACCGCATGAATCTTCCAAGAGAAAAAGTGATGATCAATATTGAAAAATATGGCAATACTACTGCCGGAACCATCCCTCTGTGTTTATGGGAATGGGAGAAACGTTTGAAAAAAGGAGACAATATTGTTTTATCGGCTTTTGGCGGGGGATTTACCTGGGGTGCTACGCTGGTGAAATGGGCCTATGATACAAAGTAATATTTAAAAAATATGATTTCGTTTACCGGCTTACAAAATAGCCCGTTTAGATATGTTGCAGCATGTTAAACGTTTTAAACGATTCAAATAATGATTTACATTTATGTTCCAACAAGATAATATGCAAAAGGCCTTATTGTTTTTCAGTTTCTTTTTATTGAACACTTTTTTTTGCGGGGCACAGTTTACCCGTTATATCATCAGGTTTACCGATAAGGGAAATAACAGTTTTACTTTAGGCAATCCTGCTCAATACCTTTCCCAGCGTGCACTTGACCGCAGAGCCCGATACAATATTCCCATCGACAGTACCGATCTTCCCATCACTGCAAGATATATTGACAGTGTGCGATTATCCGGTAACGTAACCATACTTACCGGTTCTAAATGGCTAAACCAGATAGCCATACAAACAAGTGATGCGGCTGCCCTTGCCAAAATAAATTCATTCCCTTTTGTGATCAGTGCTGACCCGATAGCAGCCAGAACAACTTCAATATTAAAAACAAAGGAAAAATATCCGGAAATACCGGTAATGATTAATGCAGGAAATCCATCAACCGGCAGGCCGGAAAATATAAATGATTATTACAATTACGGAAGCTCTGGCGGACAGGTTAGATTACACAAGGGCGATTTTTTACACAACCATGGTTTCCGGGGCGAAGGTATGCAGATGGGTATCCTGGATGCCGGATTCTACCATTATAAAACACTTCCAACATTCGATAGTTTACGTATGGATAACCGGGTACTGGGCACCTGGGATTTTGTTAGCAATGATGCAAATGTTGATGAAGATCATTCACATGGAATGCAATGCCTGAGCACGATTGCAGCCAATATTCCTGGAACATTTGTTGGTACCGCCCCTAAAACTTCTTTTTATTTATACCGCACAGAAGATATTGCGAGTGAATACCCCATTGAAGAGCAAAACCTTGCAGCAGGAGCTGAAAGAGCTGATAGTATCGGAGTAGATCTTTGTTCTATTTCTCTGGGATACTATTCATTTGACAATCCTGTATTTGATTATACCTATGCCGATATGAATGGGAATACTTCTATCAGTTCCAGGGCGGCAGATCTTGCAGCAAAAAAAGGCATGCTAATGGTTATAGCAGCCGGGAATGAAGGAAACAACAGCTGGCATTTCCTCATCACTCCTTCTGATGCAGACAGTGTTTTGAGTGTGGGTGCGGTAGATACAACCGGTTTATCAGCGGGCTTTAGCAGTTATGGCCCCAGCAGTGATGGACAAATAAAACCCAATGTTGCAGCCGTTGGATGGCTGGCTGTTGTAGCAAATACTTTCAATGGTTTACCCAGTTATGGGAACGGCACTTCCTTTGCCTGTCCGAATATGGCAGGGATCAGTACCTGTTTGTGGCAGGCTTTTCCGGAGATCAGTAATATGGGAATCATAGATGCCTTGCAAAAATCTGCGAACAGGTCCGGCAACCCGGATAACCGCACAGGTTATGGCATTCCGGATGCAAAAAAAGCATTCGTAATGCTGCAGAAAAAATTATATACCCAACAATCATCCATAAATAATTGTTTCACTGATTTGCAGTTCTCCGTGAAAACGGATAATACCATGAGCCTGGTAATTGAAAGAAAAACTGCCACTGATCTTATCTATTCCACTATAAACATTTTACAAAACAGCGGTGCTTATGGCATGCATAATTTTGTTTACAATGATCCGCTCAGCAATGTTTCAACAGGAGAAATTAAATACCGGATCAAAATGATCATTTCCACAGACACTACTTTTTTCCTGGATTCCCTGACTGTTAATCACGATGTATTTTGTATCAATAATGCAGAAAATAAAATTGATATCGGCCCCAATCCGGTGGAGGAGGATTTGAATATTTACATAACCAGAACAACCGATGCGAAAATTGATATTGTGATGCAGAATGTATTGGGACAAAAAATATACAGTACCGGATACCAGCAATCTGCGGGCACATTGTTAAAAACAATTCCGATGAGAAAACTCAGCCGGGGAGCTTATTTTATCAGCGTTTATATTAACAATAAGAAAACCCTGACAAAAAAGATCATCAGGAATTAGTTTTGGTAAAGACGGCCACAAACATAGTGTCGGCCTCATTTTCATATCCTTTTAAATAAGCAGTTTTTAACAGGCTTACATTTGTTGCTGCCCCGCCGGGAGCGAAATTTTTCTTTATGAACTCAATCATTCCTTCATTTTCTTTTTTAAATACCGAACAGGTAATATAAAAAAAGAGTCCATTCACTTTTAAATGATTAATGGTATTGGAAACAATTTTTTGTTGCTTTTCCACATAACCTTCAATGGCCTTTTTATCAAAATAATATAACTGTTCCGGGCTGCGGCTCCAGGTTCCACTGCCCGTACAGGGAGCATCGCAGATGATAACAGAATATGTTTCCTCTTCTATGCCGGCAGAACCAACTGAAAGATCGGCTACAAAACTCCTGTTTAAATTTATGCCGGCCTGCTGCAGGCGTTTACCCAGGTTCAATAATATATTTTCACGTATATCGGATACTGTTAGTTTAATCTTACCATTCAGTTTGTCATATACCAATATGCTTTTCCCTCCACTGGCAGCACAGCAATCCCATACACTGATCTTATCTTCTTTTGTAAAATGACCGGGATTCTCCTCCAGGTAGTCAAGCACTTTTTGGGAATTAAAATCCTGCACAACCATTTCCTTATTCAGTACCAGAGTTTTGTCAACCGAAATATTATTGTCAAGCTTTACACAATTCTCCTCTATCAATTCGAATGTCAGTTTTGCCTGGTTCAATTTATCAATAACCACCTGCTTCCTGCCCGGCCTGATGCGCAGATAAACCTTGGGTTGTTGCAGAAAGGATCTTGTAAATGCAGTTCCGTTCACATCTTCCCCCAATTCATCGATCAATGGAAAAATATTTTTTTCACTGATCTGCAGCAGGGTTAATTTTTCATTGAATGACAGCCCGATCTTTTCATTCAGCACCGGTTTAAAATGTTGCAGCAGGTCGTTGCTTTTATGCTCACATAAAAATAACCCGTTCAATATTTTCTCTTCCACAGATAATGTAGGGAAAGCCCTTCCCGTTCTGTAATAAAAGTAACAAAGTGATGCAATAGCCCTTCTGTCCTTTGAACCAAATTTTTTATCTGAAGACAGGAAAGTCTTTATATGCATTGCCAGCGGCTTACCGCCACTGTAAGTATTGATGATCTTTGTTGCCGATGTGATATGCGAATGAAATCTGCTCATAAAAAATATCCCGCATGTAGCGGGATCGAATGAATTGAATAATGTTTATAATTCCAGTAGTGTTGTAACCGGGTCTTTGCCAAATAAAAGCAATGCCGGGTTTTCCAGTAATTCTTTCACCAAAACCAGAAATCCTACAGATTCCCTGCCGTCGATGATCCGGTGATCATAGCTTAATGCAACATACATCATTGGCTTAATAACAACCTGTCCGTTCACAGCCATGGGCCTTTCCACAATATTGTGCATTCCTAAAATGGCACTTTGCGGAATATTGATTATGGGCGTACTCATCATAGAGCCGAAAACCCCTCCATTGGTGATGGTAAAAGTTCCCCCTGTCATTTCCTCAATGGTCAGTTTATTGTTCTTCGCTTTTGTGGCCAGATCAACTACTGCAGCTTCAATACCGGCCATACCCAGACTTTCTGCATTCCGGATCACCGGTACCACCAATCCTTTTGGAGCACTAACGGCAATGGATATATCACAATAATCGTGGTAAATGATATTCTCGCCGTCGATATAGGCATTTACGCTGGGAAATTTCTGTAATGCATAGCAGCATGCCTTGGTGAAAAAACTCATAAAGCCAAGATTAACCCCATGCTGTTCTTTGAATTTATCCTTGAATTTTTTGCGGGTTTCCATAACAGCGCTCATGTCCACTTCATTAAAAGTGGTAAGCATGGCCGTAGTATTCTTTGATTCCACTAACCTGCGGCTGATGGTTTTCCGGAGATTACTCATTTTTTCCGTCCGGTCATTCCTGCTGAAAAGTGCAAAGCCCGGTAAACGTCCGGGGTTGCTCAAAGCTTCCAGCACATCCTGCTTGATGATCTTTCCATTGCTGCCGGATGCCGTGATATTCCTGCTATCCACTTTTTTATCCGCAATGATGGCTGCTGCCACGGGTGTTGCTTTTATATCTGCAGTGGTTTTATTGTTATCTGGTGAAACTTTTACCTCAACATTGGCTTGTTTTGCTTCAGCAACCGGTTCAGTCTGCAGCTTTTTTTCCGGAGCAGCCGCATCAGTATCGATGGAACCAACCATGTCGCCGATGGCCAGAGTATCCCCTTCTTTGGCAACCTGCTTTACCAGCCCTGCCTGTTCAGCATTGATCTCAAAAGTTGCTTTTTCGCTTTCCAGTTCTGCTATCACTTCATCCCGCTCTGCCCATTCTCCATCCTTTTTCAACCATTTCACTAATGTTACCTCATTGATGCTTTCCCCAACCGTAGGAACTTTTATATCTATAGACATTTATGCTAATTTAATAATGGAGCAAATTTCGGGGAAAAAACAGGATTTATAAAAATTGATTTAGTAATGCTTTTTGCAGCTCCGGGAATTTCAATCCCTTTGCATAAACAGCTAAATCTTACCGGAACTGTATTAAATATTTAAAAAACCAGTGAACCAGCTGTAAAAAGGTTTTAGATAGAACTGCTTGAATTTAACGTATATGTATAAATACTGGCAAAAAACCATTATACTCCTTTATCTTTATCCATTTGATTGTTTAGAGAATATTTTCATAAATAAACCGGGTTTGGGGAATATAAAATGATTAAAAATTATTAGGTTGATGCAACCGGTAAAGTTAGGAGCATCAGTTTAGTTATGAGGCTTTTAAAGATTTTTATTCAGAAAAATTGCCCATGGAAAAATCAATAAAAAAAATTTAGAAAGCTATTGTTTTATATCAAGTGTTTTTTATATCTTTAATGGACGTTAAACCAATGCTACCGATTCCTACTTGAATTACAAAATTAAATTCGTTTATAAATCATTCGTACATTTATATCAATAATTATATAATTACCAAACTAAGAATATTATGAGCTCTAAAATATTTACACTGCTTATCCTTGGCTGTCTTTTATTAACTACATCACAGACGAATGCTCAGTTATATATTAATGGTGCCCAATTCTTCATTGAATCCGGTGCAACAGTAACTGTACAGGGAGACATAACCAGTAATACAGATATCCTCGGTACTGGTAAGATCTTACTGAAAGGGTCAGCCAATCAGAATATTAATATGAATAATTTTACCATTCCCAATCTGGAAATGGATAATGTTTCCAATGTTACCCTGACAGGAGCTGCCAAGATCGGAACGAATCTGTTATTCACTAATGGCAGAATAATCGCCGGTGCAAATGATCTTACGATGAGTGCAATTGCTACAATAACAACTCCTGCAAGCAATAAATATATTGTAACCAACGGAACAGGTAAATTAATAAAGACCTCATTGGGTTCAACTGCCTTTACTTATCCTGTTGGGAACAGTACACTAACTTATAATCCCGTAATCATTTCCAATACAGGTACTTCTGATAATATTGCTGTTCGTTGTATGGCAAATGCCAATGCAAACGGATTAACCGGCACAGGATTTACCAAGGAAGTGGTTGATGCAAGCTGGGATATCAGTGAAGCAGTTGCAGGAGGCAGTAGTTTATCCATTACAACATCCTGGGATGGAACAGACGAGTTAGCTGGTTTTAACAGGAATAAGGCCGGCATCTCAAATTATCTTACCACACCTGCAGCAAATGTTGGTTGGGATCTTTTGAACAGCCAGGTATCTGTGGCCAGCGGAACAAACCCTTATAGTTATACCAGAACAGGCGTTTCTACTTTGGGCGCATTTGCTATTGGCAACAGACCGGTACTTTCTCCTTTATTGGTTTCTCCAAAAGTATTCTTACAGGCAAGTTATAATACCGGTACAGGTTTGATGACTGATAATTTAAGAACAATGAATCTGACCCCGCTTACTGAACCCTATACCGGTGCAACCGGCTTTACCCAAACAGGAAGTGGTGGTGCCGAAACTTCTTTGGCTTCTATCCTTGGCTCAGGAGCTGCGGCTACAAATGATGCGATCGTTGACTGGATATTTGTTCAGTTGCACGATGGGGTATCCGGAACCGTTATCAGTTCCCGCTCGGCATTGTTACAAAGAGATGGCGATATTGTAGAAACGGATGGCGTATCCCCTTTAAATATGGCAGGAAACCTGTCGGGTAATTATTATGTTTCCATTCGCCACAGAAATCATTTGGGTGTAAGAACATTGAATAATGTTACACTGGCGAAAACAACTACAACCAATTACAATTTTACCACTGCACAAACCCAGGCTTATCCTGGTGCGGTCTCTAATAATCCTATGGCAACCCTTACTACAGGGATATTTGGATTGTGGGGCGGAAATGCAAATGATGATATCACGGTTAAGATGACGGGGTTAAGTGCCACGAATAATGATTACCTGAAATTGGTAAATACCCTTGGCTCCAGTACCAATACTATTCCAAATACCTATTCAAAACAGGATCTAAATCATGACGGAACGGTAAAAATGACCGGATTAAGTGCTGCTAATAATGATTATTTAAAATTACTTAATATTTTAGGTTCAAGTATTTCTGTAATTTCACAACCTGCATTTTAAAAATTATAAGATGAAAAAAATATTCGCCCTTCTTTGTATTTCGCTGTTTAGTTTTTCTGCCGGCTATTCCCAATATTTTCAGGGAACATTTACCAATTCAGGTAATACCCTGATATTTAGTATGAAGCCTTCTGCAAATTTTTCCACATCCATTTCATATCTGGAACTTAGCTTCCGTTATAACACGTCGGGCACACCAGCTTTTGCTATTTCAAATCTGGTAAACGGCATACAGTTCCCGGGTTTGAATATGCAAAGAAGAACCCCTGATTTTGTTTCAGGTCCTTATACTTATGTAAGGTATGTACACAATACTTCAACCATTACAAATTTTAGTTATGTTGGCGGGACTCCGTATGAGATCTTTCGTTTAAATCTCATCGGAACAGGTGTAGGCAATTTCGAAATGGCCAGTGATCTTGTTGGTTCATTGGATGAATACGTTTTTGGAGTCGTTGATGGCACCGGAAATTTTATTGATCCGGGATCAAATGATCAGTTATATGGACCCGGCTTCAATATTGTTGGTAATCTGCAATTATTACCCTTGTCAAATGTTCCGATTCCTGTAAAGTTTACCGGTTTCAACGTAGTAAACAAAGAAAATAATGGATTATTGAACTGGCAGGTTGAAAATGAAAGTGCATTAACCGATTTTTACGAAGTGGAGAGAAGTTTGAATGGAAGAGATTTTGTTGCGTTGACACAGATAGCTTCGAAACAAAACGGTTCAAGTGCAAATGTGTATGAACATACAGATCTTAATTTGAAATCATTACGTACAGATATCATTTATTACCGCATCAAACAAATAGATAAAGACGGCAAGTTCACCTATACGGAGATAAAATCAATCAGGCTTGATGGCAAAGCATTTGCTGTAAATATTTATCCCAATCCTGTAAAGGTTTCAGGCAATGTAAATATTGATCTTGTAGATGATATTAAAGTAAATATCCAACTTACTGATGTAACAGGAAAAGAAGTTCAGGTTGCTGCAATCAATGGCAAAAAAGGCCTCAATATTTACACATTGAATATGGCTGCACTGTCTGCCGGCACCTATCAGTTAAAAGTGATCGCAGGGAATGAAAGTAAAGTTATTCCGGTGGTTAAAAGCAAATAATATTTTCACAAAATTTAATATTGAAAAATCCTGTCAAAAAATTTGGCAGGATTTTTTTTTAAAAAAAATGGGCAAAATAAATTGCCCGTTCAATATCTGTAATTCTGTTAGCATATCAGGCTCCCAGAAATCCTCTTAATAAATTACAACGGGAAGTATTTTTAAGCTTGGTTATGGCTTTATCTTTTATCTGTCGAACTCTTTCCCTTGTCAGGTTAAATCGTTCACCTATATCTTCCAGACTGAGTGGATGGTCAATTCCGATTCCAAAAAAATACCGTATCACTTCCTTCTGCCTGTCTGTTAAAGTGCTCAACGAACGCTCAATTTCTGTTTTAAGTGATGCATTAACTACCAGGTTATTGTCGGTACTTACTGCATTGGGGTTAATGAGTACATCGATCAAAGTGCCTTCTTCACCATCAAACATTGGCTGATCCATGCTCACATGTCTTGCAGCTACACCCAAAGTGGCGGCAATTTCATCCACATCCATATCCAGTAAAAATGCCAATTCTTCCGGAGTTGGTTCTCTTTCAAATTCCTGTTCCAATTGCGAATATGCTTTGCTGATGCGATTGGTTAAACCAACTTTATTTAAAGGCAAACGTACAATCCTGGATTGTTCTGCCAGTGCCTGTAAAATGCTTTGTCTTATCCACCATACTGCATAGGAAATGAATTTAAAACCCCTGGTTTCATCAAAACGTTGTGCAGCTTTGATCAAACCCAGATTTCCTTCATTTATCAGATCGGGTAAAGTAAGTCCTTGATTTTGATATTGTTTTGCAACAGACACCACAAACCGGAGGTTGGCTTTTGTTAATTTATCCAATGCTGCCTGGTCGCCTTTTTTTATCAGTAACGCTAGTTTAACCTCCTCTTCGGGGCTAATGAGTTCTACCTTACCAATTTCCTGTAAGTACTTTTCAAGACTTTGGCTTTCACGATTGGTAATGGATTTCGTTATTTTCAGCTGGCGCATACTCATAATCGGCTGTTTTATTGGGTTATAAGATAACTTATCTAATGTGTTTAAGAATTGTTAATTTATATAACGTAATTTAAAGCAATTATTATATGTTGCCAAAAAGATTTAATTCATTTTAGCTGTAAACAGCCTGATTTACTGCTAAAAATGGTGAAATAATAATTTTAATATTCAAAATTGTAAAATAAAAATTTTGTCAGGTTAAATATTTTTCTATAATTGCATTGTAGAAGGAACTTTTAAAAATTCAGCATGAGTAAGAAAGTGTTATATACATTGGAATATCCGGTAAGATGCTCACCCGGTATATTATTTGAATTTCTGAGCACCCCGGCCGGTTTACAGGAATGGTTTGCAGATATTGTTGATGATCGCGATAGTGTTTATAGCTTTTCATGGAATGGATCTGAAGAATATGCAGATTTGGTAGATATGGAAGAAGATAAATTTATTCGTTTTCACTGGACTCATTCAGCAAAGGATGAATATTTTGAATTCAGAATTGACAAATCAGAAGTTACCAATCAAACGATCCTTATAGTTTCAGATTACGCAGAAAAAAAGGACATTAAAGACCAAAGCCAGTTATGGGAATACCAGGTGAAGGAATTGTTTCATCGTTTGGGAAGTTAATCCAGCAATTTTGCAATTTTTTCCACTGCAGCAGAAAGTAATTTTTGCATTTGGTTCCAATCATGCAAGTTGAATTTTAATGCCAGTTTTATAAACCCATCCTGGTCAAATAACTTTTTCATTTGTTCCTGATCAAGCTGCCGGTATTGTAAAAAATTATTTTTTTCAAAATGATGCTCCCATTGGTTTTCATTTACCCCAATGTAAAAATCACTTTCCAATAACGACTTGTTTTTAATGATTTTATTTTTTACTTCCTGTATATATGTACCGGATACATGCAACGTGATACTAAAAAAATTTGCCCACCAAAACATGGTTCTTAAGGCAAAGATATTTTCTTTGTTGAAACTACGGGGGTAATCCAGCATTACATAAGGCAATTGTAAGTAGTTTTCTCCCTTATATATTTTGGGTACCGATGATTTAATTTCTGCAGGCAAATCAAGCGATTCATTCAATAAACTTCCTTTTATTACAGGAACCATTTCTGAAAACAACTGGGTTACTTTTTGGGTTATGATTTGTTTAGTTAAAATCCAGTCAGCATTTGAAACCAATGTTAGTTCCTTCTCAGAAAGGTTTATTTTTGTTGCTGCATCCATTTTGAAAAATTAATACATTTTGACCAAAATGCTGTTTTAAATAGTGTATGATAAAAAAACTAGATAAGCTTATTATCAAATCTTTTATTGGGCCATTCATCGTCACTTTCTTTATTGCCTTTTTTGTATTGATGATGCAGATATTGTGGAAGTATATTGATGATCTGGTAGGTAAAGGGCTGGATCTGCTGACCATTGGAGAATTTTTATGGTATGCAAGTGCTTCTTTACTCACACTTGCAATGCCGATCGCCATACTTATTTCTTCGATCATGACTTTCGGAAATCTGGGTGAAAGTTTCGAATTGGTTGCAATAAAATCTGCCGGCATTTCTTTATTGCGATTTATGCGGCCACTGGTTTTTATTGCTATTTTACTTTCTTTTGTCACATTCCTGTTTGCTAATTATGTTATACCCTATGCCACCTTAAAATTTAAAACACTTTACAGCGATATCTATTATAAAAAGCCCGCTTTTGATCTAAAGGAAGGTGTGTTTTTTACATACATACCCAATTATGCAATTAAAGTAGGCAAGAAAGACCCCGATGGGAAAACGATCAGAAACGTATTGATCTATGAACAAAATAATGCCCTGCAGGATAATTGTATTGTGGCTGAAAAAGGAGTTATGAAAATTTCTGATGATAAAAATTTTCTGGAATTTGACCTGGAAAATGGTTACAGGTATCAGGAAAGAGGCAATGTATATGATACTACAAATGAATTTATCCGACTGGGATTTAAAAATTTTAAAAAACTTTTTGACCTGAGTGTGCTTCAAAAACTAAATACTCCGGACAGTGCATTCAAAGGAAATTACCAGATGCTGAGTGCACGTCAGCTGGATAAGAATATTGATTCATTTTCACGGATCATCGACAGCCTTTCATTAAAAATGAATGTTGCTTTTTTTAATCAACTGCATTATACCAATGAATCCGACAGTAGCTGGGCTATCGCTGCAAAAGCGCCTTTATCACTTAAAACAACCTTGATCCCGGATAGTGTATCAAGCCGGATAAAATTCAGTTCCATTGCTGTTGCCAATGAACTCAAAACATCTTTACAATTCAGTTCAGTTGATATAGAATCAAGGGAAAGAGAAATCCGTTTTCATAAAATTGAATGGCACCGGAAATTTTCCCTCTCGCTTGCCTGTCTTGTTTTATTTTTTATCGGGGCTCCACTCGGATCCATTATTCGTAAAGGAGGGCTTGGTATGCCCCTGGTTGTAGCCATTATATTTTTCCTGATCTTTCACCTGCTCAATATGTTTGGAGAAAAATTTGTGAAGGAAAGCCTGGTGGCCCCTTTTACAGGAATGTGGCTTGCAATACTGGTTTTGGTACCTGTTGGGTTTTTCCTTACCTATAAAGCCATGCATGATTCCCAATTGTTTGATAAAGAATTTTATTTCAGGTTAATTAATAAAATCCGGCCATTCTTACGTAAATTTAAGAGAGATACTTAAACTATTTATTATGACACATTTACAATCAACAGGCAGGAGAAAATTTATCAGAGACAGTGCAGCCGGAGCAGCAGCGATAACTTTTGGATTAACCGGGTTACAATCATTTGCTTTTTCAAAGGATGCTGAAATAAAGATTGTATCAAATGGATCTTCTACCGGTTTTGACCAGCAACCCTTACCCTACGCTTACAATGCACTGGAACCTGTTATTGATTCCATGACCATGGAAATCCATTACAGTAAACATGCAGCCGGGTATGCAAAAAATTTAAAAGATGCAGCATCGGCAGAAAAAGTGGACAGCCATTTACCATTAGAAAATGTATTGCTGGAGATATCAAGATATTCGGTAAAAATGCGCAACAATGCTGGTGGTCATTATAATCATGAATTATTCTGGCAATCTATGAGACCTGCATCAGTGAATAACAATCCTTCGGGCAAACTACTGGAAGCCATTGAAACAGCTTTTGCTTCTTTAGCGGGTTTTAAAGATAAATTTAATGATGCAGCAAAAACCCGTTTTGGAAGTGGATGGGCATGGCTTTACCTGGATATGGATAAAAATCTGAAAATAGGAAGTACCGCAAATCAGGATAACCCATTAATGGATAATGCAGAGATCAGGGGATTTCCTTTATTGGGAATTGATGTATGGGAACATGCTTATTATTTAAAGTACCAGAATAAAAGAGCCGATTATATTGAAAACTGGTGGAAAATAGTAAACTGGGATTTTGTACAGCAACGATTTGAGAAAATATGATGAAAATTATAAACCGGTTTTTTCTGATAACCGGAACCATTGTCATGATGTACATCATGTCTGTTACCGGTAAATCTTTAAAAACACCCGATACCCCTTTGGGAATTCTCCACCTTGAATTGGCATATACCGGAAACAAAACAAATGTTATAATGGAAGCCTGGTCTTATACCGGACCAATTGAAAATAACAATATTAACCAGGCAATAAAAAACACCTGGTTGGATTTTATTTTTATATTCTTTTATTCCCTGTTGCTTTTTTATTGCTGCAAAATTATTACAGAAAATTTTTCAGGATTTTTTTATAAGGCTGGAAAGGTGATGGCTTTTGCTTCGTTAAATGCAGGTTTGCTGGATATTTTGGAAAATGCAGGCATGCTGCTATCACTGAATGGTTATATTTCTAACAGTGTTTCTCTTTTCACAGCAACTTTTTCTGTCCTGAAATGGACTCTTGTTTTATGTGTAATGCTGTATATCGTAATAGCAGCGCCCTTTTTTATTTACAAAAAACTGAAAAAAGGATAAGCCGGTAGTTAAATTGACTCAGCCTTTGTAAAAAACATCCGAAAAAAAGGATATAATCATACAAAGGCTGATGAATTGGCAAGCAATCGTGTTGCAAATGTAAAGGCAAAATTCATTTAAATCCCAGATTAAACATTAAAATTTTGCAAAAAAAAGGAACAAATTATCTCTTAAAAAGGGATTAAAAAATGGAGTATATTCGTAACCCTTTAAAAAACGTATTCATTAAATAAAAATATTACTATTATGCAGGTTTGGAAAGATTACCAGGAAAAAAATAAAGACCGTTTTTTATATGAATTACTTGAGTTGTTGCGGATACCAAGTGTGAGTGCAAAAACGGAACATAAAGAAGATATGGTAAAATGTGCAGAAAGTGTAAAGCAGAGATTATTGGAAGCAGGTGCCGACAAAGTTGAAATTTATCCAACAGATGGTCACCCGATCGTTTATGCTGAAAAAATAATTGATGCATCGAAACCAACTGTATTGGTGTATGGTCACTATGATGTACAGCCGCCCGATCCGCTTGAATTATGGAACAGCGGGCCCTTTGAGCCTGTAATTAAAGATGGGAAAATATTTGCCCGGGGCAGTTGCGATGATAAGGGACAAATGTATATGCATGTAAAAGCACTTGAAATGCTTGTACAAACAAATACACTTCAGAACAATATCAAATTTTGTATAGAGGGTGAAGAAGAAATAGGATCTCTCAATCTGGGAAAATTTGTAACCAGCCATAAAGATCTTTTAAAAGCTGATTGTGTTTTAATAAGCGATAGTGCCATGATCAGCCTGGATACACCCAGCCTGGATGTGGGGTTGCGTGGATTAAGTTATATTGAAGTAGAAGTAACCGGACCGAACAGGGATCTGCATAGCGGTGTATATGGTGGAGCGGTGGCTAACCCAATAACCATACTTGCTAAAATGATCGCTTCACTTCATGATGAAAACAATCATATAACTATTCCGGGATTTTATGATGATGTGCTGATCTCGTCAGCAGAAGAAAGAGCATTGATGGCCAAAGCTCCTTTTAATGAAAAGGAATATATGGCTGATCTGGGTATAAAAGAACTCTGGGGGGAAAAAGGATATTCAACAAATGAAAGAACAGGTATCAGACCCACGCTGGAATTAAACGGCATCTGGGGAGGTTATACCGGTGAAGGTGCAAAAACTGTTTTACCTTCCAAAGCATATGCTAAAATCTCTGCACGTCTTGTTCCAAACCAGGGTTCAGAAAAGATCTCAGACATACTGATCAAACATTTACAAAAAATTGCACCAGCAAATGTTACGGTAAAAGCAACATTGCACCATGGAGGAGAACCATATGTAACCCCCATTGACAGTAAATCATATAAAGCCGCTTCCAAAGCAATGGAAGCAACATTCGGAAAAGCCCCTATCCCTGTACGTGGTGGTGGCAGTATCCCGATCTGTGCATTGTTTGAAAAAGAACTTGGTACAAAGATCGTATTGATGGGCTTCGGGCTCGACAGCGATAACCTGCACAGCCCTAATGAAAAATTTGATATCGCAAATTTTTACAAGGGCATCGAAACGATCCCGTATTTTCATAAGTTTTTTACTGAAATGAGTTAAAAATAAAGATCCCGTTCGCTGAACGGGATCTTTATTTTAGTAAACTAGTATACTTTAAAACGGTCGTGCGTAGAAAAGGAACAGTTGGGAATTGTTATCTACTACAGACAGATCCGACGCATCCGTTGCACCATCCCCGGTTGCGTCTGAATCATTATAACCAAATGCAAAAATGCTGTTGTCATTATCAACATATCCCATATCTGATGCATCTATGCTTCCATCCTGGTTTACATCACCACCATAATTTGCAAACAATGATCCGGCAACTGCCGCCATTGGCGGGTTTACACCATCGCCATATGCTTTGATCAATCCGGAAGTAAAATCATAAACAGTTGTTGTTGTAAATGCAACCGGATTTTTACTCCAGGTTTCAATATGATTCCTGTGTTTCACAGCAATATAAAAAGAATTCCCGCTAACCATTGAAGGATATTGCAGGGTTGCATTTCCATTAGTACGCAATAAACCGGTAACTGAATAATTCGGACTTGGATTCGAAAGACTAGCCGGCGACCACAGGTCTACAGTAATATCATCTGTAACTGCAGGATCTACACTTAATCCAAGATCATATTTTGTTGCTCTCATGGTATTTATATCTGAATAAAATCCTTCTAAAAAAACTTTCAGATTTAACGTAGTAAAACAATTATTTACTGTTACGGTTACATTGTCTGATTCCGTACAGCCGCCGGGAGCCGTAACCAGTACTGTATAAGTTTGTGAAGCAGCCATCGCAACAGCTGTTGCAGGATTTACAATGCTGCTTGCCAGGTATGTTGCAGGCGACCATGAATAAGTGAACTGTTCAGCAGCGCCGGTTATGGTAATAGAATAGTCTTCTGTTTCTCCATAACCGCTGTTGGTAGAGCCGCAAAAATCACTTGTACCCGGGCCCGGAGCTGTATCACTTGAACGAAGTCTCATCCTGGTTACACCATTCAATGCAGATAAAGGAATGGTAAATGATATGTTGCCACTTGCCGATGATCCTACATTCGGAGAAATACCAATCGATTCAGTAGCGTCAAATTCTCCATCCTTGTTATAATCTATCCAGCCCCGAATATAACAAATACTGTATGTTCCCCCCGATACTGTCATATTATAATTCACATTACCTGTCAGGCTTGCTGTTGTAGACCCACTGGCAGGATATAATATATAATAAGGCGATGCAGAAGCACCTGAAACATTATTCAAAGTTGTGGAAGGTATTTGTACAAGTGTAATATAATCACCAAACCCGGTTCCATTACTATATAAAGTTGCGCAATATGATGAAGCCTGGGAAGAAGCATTGGCATTTAGTACAGCATTTTCACCGCTGCATATTGTTGCGGGGGTGGCAGTTGCATTTACAACTGGTTTATAAGCAACAGTGATCGTTGTTGTTGCAAATCCTGTACAACCGGTACCATCATCTCCGGTAACCGTATAGGTAGTTGTAACAGCCGGGTTTGCAGTAACTGAACTACCAGTAGTAGCTGATAAACCAGTACCCGGAGACCAGGTATAACTCACTGCTCCCGATGCAGAAAGTGAAACGGCAGATCCCCCGGGATTACAGATCTGGGAAGCAGTAGGGCTTACCGTTACAATTGGCGGATTGGCACATACTGGTATCACAGTGGAAAATAATCCACGGCCATGTGTAGCCGCTATTAAAGTACCATCCAACGCCCTGTATTGCAACATATCTGTTCTTACAACCGGGAAAGAAGGATTCGCTGTCCATATTGTTGATCCACCATTGATCAGGTCTGTTTCCCAAACACCAGTTTCCGTGGCGATAAAAGCTTTTGTATTATCATTTGGGTAAAACATGCAAGAACGTACTGGCATATCCGGTAGATTGCCCTCAATGGCAGTCCAGCTGGTTCCTCCATTTGCAGTAACCCACACACTGCTTACACCGTAGTTTGAAAAACTCACTATCAGGTTCTGGTCATCGGTTCCGGTATTGATGCAGGAAATAGTACCTGCCGGTAAACCTGCACCCGAAATATTAATACCCGATGCTCCGGTTGCGGTATGTGCATTATCCATTCTGATAACCCTTCCTCCGGCTGTACCAAAATATACCCGGTTATTCGTGAAGGGAGAAACAAAAACAGCGCTTACCTTAGAACCGCTAAAAACTGTAACACTACTTACAATGGTTGCACCGGTTGGAAAAACAGGTGTTCCGGAAACATAATAATTTCCCGAACTGGTTGTCTGTGCAGTGGTCCACCTGAAAAATTCACCGGCATCAGCCGCCGCATAAAAAATATTGTTCGCATTATCGTAATCCCTTGGATTGATAAAACTTCCGAAATTACTTGAAACCGTATTGGATCCTTTATAAAAATTGATACTCGACCAGGAAGTTCCGCTGTTACTCGACCTTCTGTATGTATTGTAAACATAAGCGCCATACTGATACTGTGGCTGATCCTGATCAATATCACAATATGCACCATCCCCTCCCGTTACTTCTACAGAACTTCCCATGCCTGCTGTATTTAACTGGTGGGTTCCGTTATCCTGTGCCCCTGCTAAAAAATAATTGGTCTGGGTTGGATGAATGGCACAGGCATAAAATTGTTTTATTCTTAAACCGATATTGCGGTCTGTAATGGTCGTTCCTTTATTTGTAGAAAAATGTATTCCTCCATCACTGCCGATCAATAATTTATTTCCATTGTCGTACCATTTAATGATCTGTTGATCGGCATGTACATACTGTCCGGTTGTACCCACCCATTCAGAAGACTTAGCCCAGGTAACTGCGCCATCTGTCGTTTTCAATGTATTCAGGTTTCCAATGATCACATTATTGGTATTGGAAGGATCAATATCAATTGCCAGGCAGTACCATGCCTGCCCCGTTGCACTGCCACCGTTAAAATCTGTAATATTTGTTGCTGTAAGCGCAATGGTAGTCCAGTCAACACCTCCATTCACCGATTTAAAAACACTGGTTACTTTTGCAGAAGTATTGCTGGGCAAGGCATAGAGCACATTGCCTAGGCATGCCATTTCCAGTCTGCTGCTTGTTCCTGATGGAAAAGCGAATGCCGTTGTGGCTGATGTCCAGGTTCCTGCGGTTACTGTTACCGGAATATCCGTAAAGCGATATCCATTGGTAGAAGTACCTAAACCACAACTTATGTGTAACCTGCCGGTGGAACTGATCTCAAAATCTGCGATCCGGTTTGAAAGCCCAGTTGGCGTTATTACAGTCCAACTGGTACCCCCGTTAATTGTACGCAAAAAACCGTTGCCAACAGTAGCCAGGTAAACATTCCCGGAAGCATCACAGAGTATCTTGGAATTATATGTATAATTAGTTGTTGATGGAAGCAGCGACCAGCTTACACCTGAATTGGTACTTTTAAAAACCCCGATACCACGTACAGCATCTGCATTTGAAAATGCTTCTCCGGTAGAAAAATACATGGTGGAAGGATTTGTTGGGTCCTGACAAATAGATGTAATTGCCAGATTGGCCAGGTAATCATTTATCAGTATCCAATTGGGACTGGCAGAGGAAATGTTTGTAGTCTTCCACAATCCTCCATCCACTCCACCCACCCACACTGTATTTCCGGTAGCATCGGTAATGTCTACCCAGATCGCCCGAACCCGGCCGGCTGTAAGGCCGTTACCCGCTCTTGTATTGCCATTACTCGGACCAACAACATCTGCATTCGGCCCTCTTTCTATCCAGGATAAGGCTGCAACTGATCTTGCATTTATCCGGTTTTGGGTTTCCACCCTCGATGACCGGGTAAATTCTATTGCACCCCATAATTTTTCTCTGGGAACTTTACCGGTTGCAGGGTCTTTTGTCTTTTCAAATTCAAATAATGCCGCTTCTTTCGGGTTATCATATCCTCCGGCTTCATTTCCCGCTTTTCTGATCTTAATTGGTTGGTTCTGTGCATAGACAGCCGGAGAAAAAACAAATAAGAAAGAAATTAAAATAAATGATATAACTCTACTAATTGGTAGGTAATAATTACAGGTAAGCATTATAAATTTTTAAATTAAAAC
>JBBKWV010000135.1:0-19882 GCA_037969135.1 Ferruginibacter sp. | reverse complement strand
TGATCCCTTGCAACAGTTGTATGCATATCCCAATGTTGCGACTGTAATTTTACAAAATTCCGGAACCGGTTATAATAATCACTATACCAGATCAGTGATTTCTGATTGTTGACAATATATGCAGCCACTTCAAAAAACTTATTTTCCATTACAAACAAAGCACTGTCATTCACCAAAATATTCTGATACTGAATAGAAGCCAGTTTGTTTTCCAACTCGGATTTTAAAACATTTAGTACGGAATCGGATCGGTAGGCAGACAACAATTTTACCTGCTTGAAATTATTCTCCAGCTTTTTCCATTGATCATCCCTGTTCCAGGAAAATGGTTTTCCCTTCGTATGGATGACCGGCACCGAATTGCTATTGTCTGGTATTAATAATACCAGGTAAAGCAAACTGAGCCCAATTAAAAATTGAATGATCCTTTTCTTTATCCTCTTCATGATAGTTATTAAAAGTGAGATGGGTGATTCCTGCTTTCTAAAATGTATTTAAAACATGGATGATCGTTTTACAGGCTGTTTCAATTTCATCACCGGAAATATTCAAAGGTGGTACAATTCGAAGAGATTGTGATGCGAATAAAAACCAATCGGTAAATACTCCCGGGGATCCGGCAATCAATGCATCTATGACTCTTTTATTGGTTTCAAAATTCTCAAATTCCACTGCCATCATCAAACCCCTGCTGTTTATTTTTTTTATAAGCGGGTGTTTCAGTAATGAAAGAAACAATTGCTCCTTTTTTTTTACTCCGTCAATGATATTTTCATTTATCAAAACCCGGAAAGCTGCCAGTCCGGCTGCACAACTAACCGGATGGCCGCCAAAAGTATTGATATGTCCCAGGACCGGGTCATGTGACAGTGAATCCATTATTTTTTTATCGGCAATAAATGCACCCAAAGGCATTCCGCCCCCAAGCGCTTTGCCGAGTAATAAAATATCGGGTACGATGTCAAACTGTTCAAATGCCCATAAGCTTCCATTGCGGCCAAAACCACATTGTATCTCATCAAGTACAAGCAGGGTACCTGTTTCTGTGCATCGTTTGCGCAAAGCAGAAAGCCAATTGTTGGTTGGTAGATTTACACCCGCTTCAGATTGTATGGTTTCGGCAAACACCGCTGCCGTTTGTTCTGTAATAAGCCGCAGTTCATCCACATTATTATATTCGAGTTGGAGGATACCGGGTAACAATGGACGAAATGCCTGTTGCCAGTATTCGCTGCCCATGATACTCAAAGCCCCCTGTGTACTTCCATGGTAAGAATTTTTAAATGAAATAATCTGTGTGCGGCCGGAAAATCTTTTAGCCAGTTTCATTGCGCCTTCTGTGGCTTCACTCCCACTGGCGGTATAAAAAACGGCATTCAATGATCCGGGAAGATGATCTGTAAGCATTTTTGCATAAGCTACCTGGGGATTTTCAACCAGCTCGCCGTAAACCATGATGTGCAGGTAATCGTCGAGTTGTTTTTTGATGGCTTCAATCACTGCCGGATGCCGGTGGCCGATATTACAGACACTGATGCCGGCAATGAGATCGATATATTCTTTACCATCGGCATCCCACATTTTGCTTCCTGTTGCCTTCGTAATATTTAAGCAGAGCGGGGCTTCGGATGTTTGTCCTATGTGATGTAAAAAAAGCTGGCGATTGTTCATCTGTTTATACTGAATGTTGCATGAAGAATTAAAATCAGAATTGTTTATTTTTATGCAAGTTATTGAAATGATGCATAACGAACTGCTGTACAAGAGTGCGACGCAACGATGATGCCATGAAAAACGAATGCCGGTGCAACAATTATTTTTTTCTGTTGGAGAATTCAGATAATTCTATTGATTCAATTTTTTAAATTAAACACATAAAATAATGCCTTACTTACTTCCGGTTAATGGAATCAGCCCTGTTATGGGAATTGATTGTTTTATTGCCCCCAATGCTACCATCGTTGGAGATGTGGTTATGGGCGACCAATGCAGTGTTTGGTTCAATGCGGTTATCCGCGGAGATGTGAACAGCATCCGGCTTGGCAATAAGGTAAATGTGCAGGATGGGGCCGTTATTCATTGTACTTATGAGAAAACAAAAACGATCATTGGAAATAATGTTAGCATCGGACACAATGCAATCGTACATGGATGCGTTATAGCAAATAATGTATTGATTGGCATGGGCGCTATTGTGATGGATAATGCCCAAATAGGTTCAAACAGTATCATTGCAGCAGGTGCGGTTGTGTTGGAAAACACAGTGGTTGAGCCCGGAACGATCTATGCGGGGGTTCCGGCTAAAAAGGTAAAAGACATCAGTGAGGAGTTGATCAGTGGGGAAATAAACAGGATTGCAGAGAATTATCTGAAATACAGTAATTGGTTTAAAACATAAAACAGGGCAGTATTAACATGGAGATTGACCGCTTGAATTAAAAAGTTCAATATCTTTAAAAAATGAAAAAAATAATACTTGCCATTTTTGTTTTAAGTACATTAAACAGCTGTTTTATCTCCCGTATATTTCATAAAAAGGAAAAATACGGATGCCCGACGAACGGAAGGAATATTGGTGCGGAAAGAATTGCATCAGGAGATGAGAAAGCGATAAAGGCGAGCAATAAAGCAAAATACAAAGGCGGCCGGAAAAGTTTTTAAGTTCCAGACCGCTTTAAAAAACGAACACCCTCAACCACAATAAAACCTATATCTATGTGTTACGAATTAAAAACCAAATCTGGCGGCACAGAAGCCGTTATTGACGACAATTGCGGTATTTCAAAATTCTACGCAATAGCAAACACCTTAGTTGACCATTTAAAAGTAAAATTTTTAAACCAGGTTGACGATGCAGACACACTTGACTGGGACTTTAAGTACAAGGACCAGTTTTTAACGCTGCATTACAACATCTTCAACGGTGTAAGCATCTATCCACAGCATATAAAAAGTGCTAAGAAAGACAATAAAGCTGTGATGGAAGTTGCTCATTTTCTTCAAAGGCAGGCATATTAATTCAAAGTATGGGTAACATTTACCTGTAGAATGATTGTTGCTTATTGATCACGTAATTTTTTTTTTAGGAATATACCTTTTTGCAAGTTCGTGCTGCCAGTTTCTGTCAGCATGAACTTGCAGAGATACAGGTTTACTATTTCTTGAAAAAAAATTTTTATTTTAAAACCCTGCCGGATATCTCAGTGTCATCAGTAACTCTTCTCCTGAATGGTATCTCTGATGTTGAGGTAGCTGATATATCGCTCTGCGTGAATGCTGCCGCTGTTTACAGCCTCTTTTACAGCACATCCCGGCTCTTCCAGGTGTATGCAATTATTGAACTGACAATCGTTCATGACTGACCGCATTTCCGGAAAGTAGTGAGCCAGTTCATTTTTAGGAATATCTACCAGTCCCATTTCCCTGATCCCCGGTGTATCGATGATCTTACCTCCAAACGGCAGGTCAAACATTTCAGCAAAAGTGGTTGTATGTAATCCCTTTCCACTCCAGCCACTTACATCCTGTGTTTTAATTCCCAGTTCCGGAAATATATAATTGATAAATGTCGATTTGCCCACACCCGAGTGTCCGCTCAGCAGGGTTGTTTTATCTTTTAAAAGTTCTTTCACTTTATCAACACCCGTAAAATCCTCAATACTCATTTGCATTATTTTATAGCCGATGGGTTCATAAATCTCCCGGATGAGTGCTAACTTTTCGTTTTCTTTTTTCCCAAACAGGTCTGTTTTATTGAAAACAATGATTGCCGGTAAATGATATGCTTCTGATATCACCAAAAAACGGTCGATGAAGCCAAGAGATGTTTTGGGGTCTTTTAAAGTGGCAAAAAGCAAAGATTGATCCAGGTTGGCAGCAATAATATGTTGTTGATTTTTATTGTGCGGGGAAACCCGGTTGATATAATTTTTACGTTCGAATATCTCTGTTATTACTGTACTTTCTTCCTGGTCCTCATTTTCAATTTCCACAATATCTCCGACCGCTATCGGATTGGTTGATGTAATTCCATCAATTTTAAATTTCCCCTTAATACGCGATTTAAAAACCCTGCCTTCGCTGTTTCTGACAATATACCAACTGCCTGTAGATTTATAAACGATTGCCTGCATACTTGCAAGTTAGTAAGAATAATATCTGCATCATTCAATGCAGGAATTAAAAATAAGGTTCAGGGGAATTTTCTAAAAATGGTATAACTTAAGATCAGTTCCAATAAAAGCGAAAGAATGGCTGCCAGAATAAACGGGAAGAAACGGTCTTCGGTACGAATGGAATTGATAATTTCTACTTTCGATTTTTCCAGCAAATCGATATTTTTATAAATTGCTGTCAGACTTTCATTGTCTTTAGCCCTGAAATATTGTCCGCCTGTTTCACTGGCGATCTCCTTTAATAATTTTTCATCGATGGAAACTTTTTCATTCTGCATCACTATTCCCAGGGGCGTATTGACCGGCTGCGGAGCGTACCCTTCTGAACCAACACCAATTGTATACACACGGATTGCAAAAGCTTTTGCGATCTCTTTGGCTGTTTTGGGGTCGATCAATCCGCCATTGTTTTCACCATCCGTGAGCAATACAACAATTTTTGTTTTTGATTTGCTTTCGCGAAGTCTGTCAACACTGGTTCCCAACCCAGAACCAATGGCGGTGCCATCTTCCAGTAATCCATTCCGGATATTCTGTATAGCCGTGTTAAGTACATTGTAATCTGTTGTAAGCGGGCATTGTGTAAAACTTTCTCCAGAAAAAATTACGACACCGATCCTGTCTGTTAACCGTTTATTTACGAAATCCATGGCAACTTTTTTTGCTGCTTCCAGACGGTTTGGCTTAAAATCCTGTGCAGTCATGCTACCACTTACATCAATACATAAAATGATATCCACCCCTTCTCCTTCGGCATGTTGTTCGTCATTTATTTTTTGCGGATGCGCCAAAGCCAGGATGATAAAAGAAAGGCACAGCAGCCGAAGAATAAAAGGCAGTTGTCTGAATGTTGTTTTCCACGACTTTAAATCGATGGAAGCAACGGATGAAACAGGAATGGAAGATTGCTGATTGTAATTATTATAAATATACCAGCCGGTTATTGCAGGAATTGTAATAAATAACCAGAACATCCATGGATTTCCAAAACTGATATCATTAAAATAATCAAATAGCAAAATGATAATATTTAGTGTTTATTCTTTTTCCATTAATTCAATCACCGATCTGATCTGTTCTTTACTCAGATCAGATGCTGAAACATCCGGAACATATTTTGCAAACTTAACTGCATCCGCACTTCGCAATGCAATTGCCAGCATTGAAACAAGATCCGGGTTATTGAATTTATTATTTAAGCTGATGAGTATATCCCCGGTGGTTTTATTCATCAGGTTTTTATCCATTTTTCTGCTGCAGTATTTCTTAAATATGCCTGTAAGGGCAGAATAATAAGCTTTCAACTGGTCTGACTTGCCGGGATCAAATTGTTTCAAATCAGCCAAAGCTTTCATCGCTTCATCAAACGGGGATAAAGCATTGTGAAATACCGGTACTGTTTTTGGTTTTCGTCTTTTTAAATACAGGTAAAAAAGTACGATGCAGATGATTAGTAAAACTATCCCCGCAATAATATACATGTTGCGGTTATCTTTTACGGTTACTTCCAGTATCGGTTTAATATCCCTGAGCTGGTTTGTACTATCTGAAGCAGCATAGCCCACATCAATTCTGACAGAATCTGTCGAAAATATTTTTGATAATTTATTCTGTTCTAGCCTGAATTTAAATGCCGGAATATGCCAGCTGCCGGAATCAAAACTGGTGAAGATCATTTTTTTATTTATTGTATAGGTCCCGTTGCTCATGCTGCTGTCGAAATCTTTATTTTCAATGACTTCAAAATGGGGAATGCTGTCGGGGAATGTAAAACCGATATGGTAACCTGCATATGGAAGGCTCACGGTTAGATCTACCTGTACCCTTTCCCCGATCAATATGCGGGTTCTGTCAGTTTTAATGGTTACTGATTGTGCCTGCAGCAAATTAAATGATAAACAAAAAAAGGCAAAGACTAATAACTGATATGTATATTTTTTTGTAGAGATGGGTTATCTATTTTCTTTTTAAAAAAAACTTTTGCAACACTTTTACATAATCTTCATCTGTGCGTACATGCAGCAGATCCGCCCCTGCTTTTCTGAAATATTTTGTACAAATATCTGTTTGCTGAAAAAAATGTTGCTGGTAGTTATGCCTTACCAATGTATCACTGCTGTCTACCAATTGTATTTTTCCCGATTCGGCATCCTGCAGTTGCAATAAACCTGCATCGGGCAGCTGCATATCCATTTTATCATACACTTTGATACCGATCACATCGTGTTTTTTACCAATCACTTTCAGGTCATTTTCATAACCGGTACTTAAAAAATCGCTTAATAAAAATGCAATACTTTTTTGTCTGGTTGTATTGTTGAAGTATTTGATCGCAGCGTCCAGATTGGTACCTTTTGTCTGTGGATCAACTGTGAGCAATTCCCGCACGATGTACAAAGCATGTGTCCTTCCTTTTTTGGGGGCAATGTATTTTTCCACTTTATTGCTGAAGAAGATCACACCCACTTTATCGTTGTTGCTGACTGCGCTAAATGTAAGTACGGATGCAATTTCTGTAATAAGTTCCTTTTTTCTTTTGCCGGTGGTTCCTATTAAATTACTGGTGCTGGTATCGATGAGCAACATCAATGTCAGCTCTCTTTCTTCTTCAAACAGCTTTGTAAAGGGGTGAGAAAACCGGGCGCTTACATTCCAATCAATGAACCTAGGGTCATCACCTGCTGAATATTCTCTTACTTCCCTAAAACTCATTCCCTTTCCTTTGAATGCGGAATGATATTCCCCTGTAAATAGATGGGTGGTAATTTTTTTACTTTTTATTTCAAGTTCCCTTACTTTCTTAAGAATTTCAACTGTTGTCAATACTCCGGCCACTCCGGTTGCAGAAGTTGCTGAGATATGGTTTGTATTTTTTTTTCTAAATAACACTTATACAGATGATTTAAGGAACATTAACTGTTTTTACAATCTCATCAATTATTTGTGTTACGAGCACATTTTCCGCTTCGGCTTCATAAGTTAAACCGATTCGATGACGCAAAACATCTTTACAAATATCTCTAACGTCTTCCGGAATTACATATCCTCTTTTATTTAAAAATGCATTCGCTTTTGCAGCCAATGCCAGATTTATGCTTGCTCTGGGTGATCCTCCAAAACCAATAAGAGGTTTTAGTTTTGCCAGGTTATATTTTTCCGGAAAACGGGTAGCAAACACGATATCCAGGATATACTCCTCTACTTTTTCATCCAGGTAAACCTGTCGTACCAGTTCTCTTGCAGCTATAATTTCTGTTGTAGACGCAACAGCATTGATCACCGGAAATTGCATTTCGAGTGTATTTTGCCGGATGATGAGTTGTTCTTCAGATTTAGTTGGATAATCAACTACTACTTTGAGCATAAACCTGTCGACCTGTGCCTCAGGTAAGGGATAAGTACCTTCCTGTTCAATTGGATTCTGTGTTGCCAGAACCAGGAAGGGCTCCTGTAATTTATAACTTGTATCGCCAATGGTTACTTGCCGTTCCTGCATAGCTTCGAGTAGGGCACTTTGTACCTTTGCCGGTGCCCGGTTTATTTCATCAGCAAGGATAAAATTGGCAAATATGGGCCCTTTGCGAACAAAAAATTCATTCTTCGACTGGTTGTATATCATGGTACCAACAACATCTGCGGGCAACAGATCGGGTGTGAACTGAATACGGCTAAACTGGGCATGAACTGTTTGTGCCAGCGACTTTATTGCAAGAGTTTTTGCCAACCCCGGAACGCCTTCCAGTAAAATATGGCCATTGCTCAGTAAGCCGATCAGCAATCGCTCAATCATGGTTTGCTGTCCAACAATAACTTTCCCCAATTCATCATTGATTCGTGTAATGAAGGCGGATGCATAACTGATCTTTTCATTCAATAACCTGATATCTTCTGCTGTTTGTAACATATTTTTATTTTTATCCCTGAAACTTTTTTAACTGACCAATTAAGTGATCAGATAAGGTTAAATTAAGTATTTATTTAAGAATGCGTTGGATACTTTATCCATACATGTGTAAAGAGAATAGCTGTTTATCAATATTGCTTAATTGATTGAGCTGCAAATTACAAACATTGCAACTAACAAAAACTGAGCCTTTCTTCTGATAAAAGAAAACTTTGTTAAAATGCAATTAACTTTAAATAAAAAACAATGATAGATCAGCAATTAATTACAACATCTACAGAACTGGAAGGATATCGTATAACCAAACACCTGGGCGTCGTTCGTGGCATTACAGTCCGCAGCAGAAGCCTGCTTGGCAATATCGGCGGAGGTATTCAATCCTTATTCGGCGGCCAGCTTTCCATTTATGTTCAACTGTGTGAAAAAACAAGGGAGGAAGCATTTCAATATATGATACAGCATGCCAACGAATGTGGTGCCAATGCGATCATAAATATGCGTTATGATGCCAATGAGGTCATGTCGGGCATTACGGAAGTGCTTGCTTATGGAACTGCAGTAACAGTGGAAAAGATTTAAGAAAGGTATTTCGCCACAATCGGAATTCTTCTGCCAACTCCAAAAGCCTTTGGCGAAACTCTTATGATCGGACAAAACTGATTACGCTTGTATTCATTAACGTTAACCAATTTTAAAATCCGGTCAACCAATTTTGCGTCAAAACCAAGGGCTTTAATTTCATCCGGGCCTTTTGCCTGTTCAATATATTGATACAGTATCATGTCCAGAATTTCATAATCGGGCAGGCTGTCGCTGTCCTTCTGATCGTGGCGCAATTCAGCACTGGGCGCTTTGAGGATGATATTTTCCGGGATGATGCTTTTATTCCGGTTAATATATTTTGCCAGTTCATACACCTGCAGTTTATAACAATCTCCCAAAACGCCCAGTCCGCCGGCCATATCGCCATATAAGGTTCCGTAACCGGTAGCCAGTTCGCTTTTATTGGATGTATTTAATAAAATATATCCGAATTTATTTGCCATCGCCATCAACAAATTTCCTCTCGATCTGCTTTGAATATTTTCTTCTGCTACATTAAATGGCAGGTCTTTAAAAAATGGTTTCAATTCATGTAAAAAACAATCATAAATATTTTTTATAGGAATGATATTGACCGGGTTTCCCAGGTTTTTGCTCAGTTGTTCTGCATCCTCAACAGAATGAACAGACGAAAATGGTGAGGGCATTAAAATGGCGTGCACATTGTCTTTTCCCAACGCTTCACATGCAAGTGCAAGTGTTACCGCACTGTCTATTCCTCCACTGCTGCCCAAAATTGATTTTGCAAATCCCATTTTTGAAAAATAATCCCGAATGCCCATCAATAAAGCTTCATAAATATGGGCGATATTCAGGTTTGCTACAAGTGATGCCGGGTTCAGATCAGTATCGGCAATTTGTGCTGCCGGTTCAATGATCTTACCAGAGATGCTCCCATCATCATTTAAAATAAATGATTGCAGATCTTCTTTAAAGCTTGCCATCCTGCCACACAGGTTTGCATTTTTATCAAATACAAGTGAAATGCCGTCAAATACCACTTCTGTCTGACTTCCTACGCCATTGCAATAAAACAAGGGGATCTTATATTTTAAAACATTTGCTTTTACGGCAACTTTCCGGTCTTCTTCATGTGTATAGTCAAAAGGGGATGCAGAAAGGTTGATCATCAGATCTGGATCCAAAGAGATCATTTTATCCATCGGACAATGCCGGTACAAAGGATTATCGCCCAGGTTCCAAATGTCTTCACAAATAGTTACCGCTATTTTTTTACCCTTGAAATTTACAATATTCCATTCAACTGCCGATTCAAAATAACGGTCTTCATCAAATATATCATAGGTGGGCAGACAGGTTTTGTGAATGACCTGTTTAATTTTTTTATCCGCAAGAAAATAAGCAGCATTAAAAAGATCCTTTCCTTCAATGACTTCATTGCGGTGGGGGGCACCAACCAAAACAGCAATACCATCAGCATGCATTTTTATTTCTTCAATGGCCCGGTAGCATTTATCAATAAAATCATTAAAATATAAAAAATCACGGGGAGGGTAACCACAAACAGAAAGTTCACTGAATACAACCAGATCTCCACCCTGTTGCTTTGCAGTTTGAATTGCATCAATTATTTTTTTTGTATTGCTTTCAAAATTTCCAATGTGATAATTCTGTTGTGCTAAAAATATTTTCATGTAATGAACTTAGCTTTTTTAACTTTAAGGTTATCAATTAATGCTTTTCCTTTGTAAAGTTAAATTAATCAACTATGCGTCTGTTAATAAGTTTTTTCCTTGCCACCCTGTTTTTTTCCTGTGGTCAAAATAAAGTACCGGATGTTTCAGATATAAAAATAGAAATATCAACCCATCGGTTTGAAAGAGAATTATTTTCCCTCGACAGCAATAACCTTACCGCAGAACTGGATCAGTTAATTGCCAGATATCCTTCATTTGGAGAGAATTTTATATTCACCATTTTAAATACCGATCCCAGATGGTCTGCCGACACGGCTGCCATTTATGTAAGAGATTTTATAACTGCTTATAAATCAGTATATGATTCTACGGAAAAAGTCTTTGCCAATTTTACTCCTTATGAAAAAGAAATAAAAAAAGGATTGCAATTTGTGCTTTATTATTTTCCTGCTTATAAACTCCCAAAACATATCATCACTTATATTGGCCCATTGGATGGTTATGGCGATATTCTTACTGAAGATGCACTAATCATCGGGTTACATCATCATCTGGGAAAAAACTTTTCCCTTTATGCACAAACATGGGTACAGGAAGTGTATGCAGGTTATATCAGTAATCGTTTTGAACCGGAATATATTGCCGTAAATTGTATGAAAAATATTGTGCTGGATATGTATCCCGAAAAAAATGAAGACCAGAGCCTGATCATTCAAATGGTGGAAAAAGGCAAAAGATTATACCTCCTCAGTAAATTTTTACCAACCAAAGCAGAAAATATGCTGATAAGCTATACAGATAAACAACTAAAAAGCTGCTATAATCATGAGGCTTCTATCTGGAATTTGTATATCCAAAATAATTTACTGCAGACTCTTGATAATAATCTAATAAAAAACTATATTGGAGAAAGTCCTAAAACACAGGAACTAGGGGAAGATTCACCCGGAAATATCGGATCCTTTACCGGATGGCAGATCGTAAAAAAATATATGGAAAAAAATCCCGGAACTAAAATCCCGGATCTGATGTCAATGCCAGCTGAGACTATTTTTCAGCAAACCAAATACAAACCATAGAACTTAAGCAGCCTGTGCCTGCAGTATTTCCTCAACGGGCCTTTGGCCCAATTGTTTCATTACCCTAAAATGAGAAGCCAGTGCTCCCATCATTGTCGGATATTGGTTGTACGGCAGGTTAAACTCTTTACATTTTTGCTGCACAATTTTGCTGATGGCGGGATAATGCACATGACTCACTTTTGGAAAAAGATGGTGTTCAATCTGGTAATTCAACCCACCTACAAACCAGGAAATTATCGGATTACCCATGGCAAAGTTCGACGTTGTTTTCAGTTGAAATTCAGCCCAGGCTGTATCAATATGTTTTGTTTCATCCAATGGTATGTGTTCAAATTCTGTATTCTCAACAACATGAGCCAGTTGAAAAACCAGTGAAAGGGTTAATCCCAAAACAATATTCATGGCAAAATATCCGATGATCCAACCCTGCCATCCCCATACCATGATCGGCAAAACGACATAGAAAACTGCATAGAATACTTTGGTTGACCAAAAAATGACATGGTTTTTTAATGTCATTTTCCATGCCTCTGTTGTATATATTTTTCTACTGAAATATTTTGTGAAATCCATGATGAATATCCAGAAAATGGAAGAAAGTGAATAAACAAACAAGAGGTAAATATGCTGGATCTTATGAGCAGGAACCCATTTCTGTGATTCACATTGGCGAATGATCGGACTTTTAGCTATATCATCATCAATGCCATCAACATTGGTGTACGTATGGTGAATGATATTGTGCTTTTGCTTCCAGAAATAAGAACTGGCGCCTAATCCATTTGCAGACAAACCAATTGCATCATTTAAGAGGGAATTGTTTGAATAACTTCCGTGGTTGGCATCATGCATCACACTAAAACCGATACAGGCAAGCAAATACCCCAAAACTCCACATAATAGTATTGCAGGCAAAATATTCACTTTAACCAGCATCAAAATAAGATAAATTGAAAGGGAAGAACCTACTAAAAGGAATGTTTTAATAAACAATCTCCAGTCGCCGGTTTTTTGTAATTTTTTTTCCGAAAAATAAACATCCACACTCGTCTTCAGGGATTGATAAAATTCATTGTTTTTATTGTTGAAGATAATTTTAGACATAGTGATATTGGTATTAGAAGAAATTTTTTATTATATTTTCATTTTTTTTGTTGAAGAAAACCTTGATGAAAAATGAATTGGACTCAACATTTATATATCATCAAATGAATATTGAAGGTACTAAATTAAATCCAAACCCTTAATTCATCTTAAAAGGTGCGTGCATTTCAAAGGTAGGAATGGCAACATCAAATGTATTTTTATTGTTGACATTTTCAAGTAAATACGTGCCGTGCATTTTACCCATTTCAGAACGGAGGTTGCATCCGCTGATATACTGATATGATTCTGATATTGCTATAACAGGCTGGATACCAACAACACCTTCACCTTCCACTTCTCTTGTGCTTCCTTCACTATCATAAATGATCCAGTGGCGGCGCAATAATTTAACAGGAAAATCATTGTTATTTTCAATAGTGATCTTATAAGCAAACATATATTCGCTGTTAAGCGGATTACTATATTCGGGTTGATAAAAAGTTTCAACACTAATTTTCACTCCGCCGGATATTTTAGAAATCATACAATAACATTTACTGTAAAATAATAAAAAAATATGGCTTTGCCTTATATATATAATTCTGATATATTAAAAAGGGTAACCCTCAATTGTCTTATATTTTTTTTGCTGATTTGTATCCGTTTTTCAAAAGCCATTGCAATACTTTATCCCGCTGATCTCCCTGAATAATTATTTCGCCATCCTTTACACTGCCTCCGGTACCACAAAACGTTTTTAATTTTTTTCCGATCTCTTCCTTTTCAGTATTGGTCCCTGAAAATCCTTCAAGCAGGGTTACTGCTTTTCCTGCACGGTGCTTTTTATCCAGGCGGATACGTAATTTTTGTTCCTGTGCCGGAAGCACTGCGCTTAGTTCTTCCGTTGCTTCAGCAACCCGGTAATCAGGATTGGTTGAATACACAATACCAGATGTTGGTATTTTATTTTTTGCCATTCATTTTATTTTTAAACAATGATCGCTTTTAGACTCAGGTCAAGGCTTACTGCCTGGTGAATAATGGCACCGCTGGATATATAGTCAACCCCGGTTGCTGCATATACATCAAGGTTATCATAATTAATTCCGCCACTGGCTTCTGTTTCAACTGTTCCATTGATCAAAAGTAGGGCTTCCAAAATTTGTTCAACATTGAAATTATCCAGCATAATACGGTTAACCTTACCTGTTGCCAAAACCCTTTTTACATCATCCAGGTTTCTTGTTTCCACTTCTATTTTTAAACCCGGTTTACTATTTTGCACATAATCATATGCTTTGTTAATGGCTTTTTCAATACCACCGCAATAATCAATATGATTGTCTTTCAGCATGATCATATCATATAAACCAAACCGGTGATTCGTACCTCCGCCTATTCTTACCGCCTCTTTTTCCAGTAACCGGAAATTGGGAGTGGTCTTTCTGGTATCCAGTAATTTCGTTTTGTAATTCTTTAATTTATCGGTGTATTTTTTTGTCAATGTTGCAATACCACTCATCCGCTGCATACAATTGAGCAACAATCTTTCTGCTTGCAGGATTGTATGAACAGAAGCATGGATTTCAAATGCAGTTTCACCTGCAATCATTTTATCTCCATCCTGCATCATTTTTTTAAACAGCATATCCGGTTGAATAAATGCGACAATCCGTTGGGCAACGTCAACACCTGCAAGGACTCCATCCTGTTTGATGCGCAATATTGCAACACCTTTTGCATTTTTATCAATGCAACAAAGGGTGGAATGATCTCCTTCTCCGATGTCTTCTTTCAAAGCATTTTTGATCAGCCGATCCAGTTCTTCATCATAATTCATATGAACAAAGCTACGCATTGAATGAAAAATAAAAGACAGGCAATAAAAAACTCCCTTCCGGGAGTTGTATTTAATAAGATCACATTTTTTCAAATCGGATTTCCTGCAGGGTTTGCCGTGTCCCTTTTTGTTTCATAAATACCGTGGTGCGGAAGGATCCGTTTTTGGTTATCAATGTTCCAATACAATATTGAGAACCACTGTTTTCTCCTTTGTGTAACACATCAAATCCCTTTACAGGATTGTTGTTAAAAAAATCTCTTAACACAACTTCGGCCTGGCTTTTACTGTAACTATTGCTTTTTCCTGGCAAGGTGATCCCAATGGTATTATCAAAGGATTTCGCGATTTCAGCTGCGTCACCTGATTTTAACGCCATCACGATCTCATCGATACTTGAAAAGATACTGAATGAACTCAATAAGGCAAAAACTGAAAACAATGTAAATATTCGTTTCATAATGTTTAATTTTATCAGCATTATATTGGCTAAAAACGTGCCAACAGACCAATATTGTAATTAATATTTATTAGTTAAAGTTAATAAGACATTGGTGAAATATATATTATAGTAAAAATTTAGTTTTACATTATGAAATATAAGAAAATAATCCTGATTATTATGGATGGCTGGGGTTTGGGAAAAGTTAAAAAAAGTGATGCGATTCAAAATGCACATGTTCCTTTTGTGCAATCTTTATATGCAAAATATCCCAATACTACTTTGTTAACATGTGGGGAAGATGTAGGACTGCCAGAAGGTCAGATGGGTAACAGCGAAGTAGGCCATTTAAATCTCGGTGCCGGAAGGATTGTTTACCAGGAATTACAAAGGATAAATGTTTCTGTTAAAAACAAAGAATTTCAACAAAATCCGGTCTTGCTTCAATCAATAAATTATGCCCTCAGTAATAATAAACCACTACATCTGATTGGCTTATTGAGTGATGGAGGTGTTCATTCCCATATCAATCACCTGAAAGAGATCTTAACAATTTGTGCTGCAAATGGTTTACACAATGTTTTGGTACATGCATTTACAGATGGCCGGGATACAGATCCAAAATCAGCCATTAAGTTCATCAAAGAATTGCAGGAGCATATGCAAAAAAGTACCGGAAAAATTGCATCTGTAACCGGGCGCTATTATGCCATGGACCGGGATAAGCGTTGGGAAAGAATAAAAATTGCTTACGATGCAATGCTGCATGCAGATGGAAATAAATCAACTGATATCATTGCGGCAATAAAATCATCTTATGCAGAAAAGATAACCGATGAATTCATAAAACCCATTATCAACAGCAGCATTGCAAATCCCTGTATTCGGCATGCAGATGCTGTTTTATGTTTTAATTTCAGAACAGACAGGTGCCGGGAGATAACAGAAGTATTATCCCAGGAGGACTTCCCCGAATTTAATATGAAAAAACTGGATCTTCATTTTACAACCATGACTGAATATGATAAACGATTTAAAAATATCCATGTAATTTTTGAAACGGATGATCTGAAAAATACCCTGGGTGAAGTATTGGAACAAAACGGATTGACACAACTGCGCATAGCCGAAACCGAAAAATACCCGCATGTAAGTTTCTTCTTTAGTGGTGGCAGAGAACAAGCATTTAATGGAGAAGATAGAATTATGATCCCGTCTCCCAAAGTTGCCACCTATGATCTAAAACCCGAAATGAGTGCTTATGAAGTAACGGAAGCCATTTTGCCACAGATAAATATCCATCATCCGCATTTTATCTGCCTCAATTTTGCCAATGCCGATATGGTAGGCCATACAGGAATATGGGAAGCTGTAATTAAAGCTGTAGAAACGGTTGATACCTGTGTGGAAAAAGTTGTCGGTGCTGCACTGGAGAATGATTATGCCGTTTTTCTGACTGCAGATCATGGAAATGCTGACTATGAAATTAATGAAGATGGCAGCCCCAATACTGCGCATACCCTGAACCCTGTTCCTTTATTTATTATTGATAAAACATGGAAGGGAGAAGTAAAACCCGGAAAGCTTGGAGATATTGCCCCTACAATATTGAAAATGATGGATATTAGCATACCGGAACAAATGACCGGAAATATTTTAATTTAAATTGAAAAAATGAAAAAGTTTTTTAAAATACTGTTTTATACAATTTTCACAGCTTTAATAGTTCTCCAGCTTGTTCCAAAACCCAAAAAAAATATTGCTGAAATTCCGGGCAATAATGACATTTCACTTGTACACAATGTACCTGCAACCGTACAGAAAGTTTTAAAGACCAGTTGTTATGACTGCCACAGCAATAACACTGTTTATCCTTGGTATTCTTATGTACAACCGGTTGCCATGTGGCTGGGAAATCATATTGCTGAAGGAAAAGATGAATTGAATTTTTCTGAATTTGGCAGTTACAGCATTCGCCGGAAATACAAAAAACTGGAGGAAATAAATGAAATGGTTAAGGAAGACGAAATGCCGCTGTCATCTTATATCATTATTCACAGGGATGCCAAACTGGGTGAAAATGAAAAAGTATTACTGGCCAATTGGGTAAATTCATTAAGGGACAGTATAAAGGCAAATTATCCTGCTGACAGTATAGCAAGAAAGATAAATTAACTTAACATAGGAGATTATAATCATTATCAGATTATAAAAATAAGAGGCTTTCTTTATCAAATGGAAAGCCTCTTATTGATTTTAAAATCTGGCCCGAAGTGTTATCACAAAATTTCTACCCGGTGCGCTAAGCCCGGATGCAAAAACCCTGTAAAATTTATCAAAAATATTTTCCACAGCTAATTGAATGCTGGTATATTTATTCAGATCATATACGGTTCTGATATTGGCCGTGATCCAGGAAGGAGTATATCCCCGTACAACATCAGCGCTATATTGCTGATTGTCCTCACCACGCAGGTTATAGTCTGCAGAATCTTTAACTCCATTATATAAAGCAAATACTTCCCCTGTAAATTTTCCGAATTTTGCCAGCACACTGGTTTTTCCAAACAAGGGTGTTACATGGTCTAAAGGGTAATTTTTGGGGTCTTCTTTTATCCTTCCATACGTATAATTGATTACAGAAGATAAAGAAAAATGCTTATTAATTTCTGCTCCTATATTTCCACTTAAACCCCATACATATGCAGCATTCTTGTTTACAACAGTAACAATATTGCTTAGAGACCCATTATACATTATTGTCGGTGATCCATTAAAAGTTGAAAAATCAATACTCAGCGCATCGTGATAATCTGTGTACCAAACGGTGGCGCCTGCCTGAAAACGATTTTGTATGTTTTTGGAAACACTGAATTCATAATTGATCGTTTTCTCTGGTTTGATATGGGGATTTGGTACAAAGAGTGTTCCGCCGCCGCTTTCAAATACTTTCGACACATCATCCACATTCGGTGTACGGAAACCGGTTGAAACCAGTGCTGAAACCTTCCAGCCTGTTGAAATTAAAAATACCAGCCCGGCATTTCCCGTCACAGAATTGGAAGATTGCTCTATGTCATTGTAAGGAAAAGGAAAAAATGTTTTATCCGTAAACTTCGCATATAACCTGTTATGGGCATATCGAATTCCGGCATTTGCAATGATATTATTGCTGATCTTATACAAACCGGTTACATAGGCTGCATATGAATGTGTATTACTGCCTCCATCGGGATATCTCGTGTCGAGCGGGCTTTGTACTCCTGTTGTAATATTTTCAACATAAGCGCTTGAATTTACTTTGTTGTATGTGATTTCTGTTCCATAACCCAGTTCAATCTTTTTGATCTTTTTGGAAAAATCAGCATTGAGACTAAAGATGTTGAGTTTTTCAATACGGTTATTCCGATTTGCATTTCTGAAATTACGGTTGTGCCGGCTTTCTACCACATTCTGATAAGCAGCTGTGATCTGAGCATTTTCATACATAGCAGATTTGTGTAAGTTAATGGTCCAGGCAGCTAATAAACGTTTTTGAGGACCATAATACCATTCTGCACTTTTTGCAACCCCTGCCCCATTTGTTTCAGTCAGCCTGTCGTAACGGTTAACATCAGATGATGTTGAATATTGAAAATTCAAAACATTTTCCAGCTTGCCCGTTTTAAATAAAAATTTCTGCAACAGGTCATATTGTTTATATGCAGTTTGCACCTGTTTATTTACATTGCTGTTATTAATCATTGAATCAATACCATTTATGCGTTCTACATAAAAAGTTCTTTTGCCCCAGGCCGGGAATTTGCTGCTGTATTGGCTTCCCTGTTTCAGGTCGCCAAAATCGGAAAAAGTAAAACTGGTAAGGGAAGCAAATTTTTTACCGCCCACATTTATGTCTGCATGTCCTGTTTTTTCATTATAGGCAGAAGAGTAACGTACAAATGCATTACCTGCATAAAAAGTTTTACCGGCTATTTGTGAAAGCAATGGTTTTTTTGTATAAAAACTCATAACCCCACCCAATGCATCACTGCCATACATAACCGAAGAAGGGCCAAAAACTATTTCCGTTTTATCCAGTATGGCATTGTCCATGGTTATCACATTTTGCAGATGTCCCCCTCTGAAGATGGCGTTATTCATCCTAACGCCATCCACAACGATCAGGATTTTATTAGCTTCAAAGCCACGAATGATGGGGCTTCCACCGCCTAACTGGCTTTTTTGAACCATCACACTGCCCGACTGTGTCAATAACTCGGCTGTTGTCTGCTGATTATAAAAAGCCATCTTTTTTGCATTCACGGTTAATATTTGTTGTGGAATGAATTTTTTATGTTCTGCAAAACGTGTTGCAGAAACGGTAATTTCATCTAGGTCTATTTCCGAAAAGCTGCTATCGGGAACAAGTGCTTTTTTTTCCTGTGCATGTGCAAACATGCTGATACAGAAAAATGCATGAAAAAATAATATTTTTTTCATAAAAAAATATAATTAGAAGTAATAGATAGTGATGGGGCCCGCATGTACATCGGGCATAATATGGAGAGATCAGGAAAGCCGTGGAGGGGGTATTAATATCTCATTGAATAAACTACAAATTTTGTCCTGGTGAAACTGTTTACTATGTCTTTTATAAAAAGAAAAAGGGATGTTCAGTGTAAGTTTTCCGGGTTCATGGTAATAAGTTGCAAAGAACAGCAATAATAAAGATTTATTGGTTGAAGCAGTTTTATCTGTGGAATTATTATATTTTTTCAATTGCTTTCCCAATCTTTCTTCCGGGCCATCAAATAATCCTGAAACAGTAACCATGTTTCCCTCTTTTGTAATTGCTTTTACATCAAAGGGTTGTCCATTGATCAGCATTTCTTTGTTTATTTTCAACCATATTACAGAAGAAACATCCAGCGTGAATATTTGCAAGTGTTCCAGTTCCAGTCTTTCACTCATCCTGTATTCAATCATTTTTTTTTCTGTGATGGTATAAATTGAATACAACAATGGCATTGATACAATGATAAGCAGGAAAATGATGCTGGTATTTTTTTTAAAAGAATTCATTTATTTAAAATCCTTCACCGGATCGTAT
>JBBKWV010000134.1:0-3013 GCA_037969135.1 Ferruginibacter sp. | reverse complement strand
GGTTTGCGTGTCTTTGGAAATGGCAATGGAGTTAAACCGGCACCGGTAAAAACATTTTTCGTATTACGAACGGAAAAGGATAAACGCAGTGCATATATTAAATGGCAACCGGTTGACAATGCTTTCGCTTACAATATTTATTATGGTACATCCCCTGATAAATTGTACAGTTGCATCATGGTTCATGATTTTAATGAATACTGGTTTAAAGCAATGGACAAAGACAAAACATATTATTTTTCAATAGAAGCGATCAATGAAAACGGCGTTTCTGAAAGAACCAATGTGATCAAAACAGATTAATACAATTTTTTGGGAATAATAGGGATGCCCATTCTTTCTTCACTCAATGATTAAACAAACAAAAATGAAAAAATATTTTTTATTAGGATTGCTTATAAGTTTTATACAGGTGAATGCGCAGGTAAGGCCAAATGTAAAAGAACAAAAAATGAACCTGTTTATAAGCAACCTGATGCAAAAAATGACAGTGGAAGAAAAGATCGGACAATTGAATTTACCGGGTGCAGGTGATATCATAACCGGGCAGGCTGGCAATTCAGATATCGCAAAAAAAATAAAAGAAGGAAAGGTCGGGGGACTCTTTAATATCAAAACGGTTGAAAAGATCAGGGATGTTCAAAAAGTAGCAGTAGAACAGAGCCGGTTAAAAATTCCATTATTATTCGGCATGGATGTCATTCATGGATACAAAACAACTTTCCCTATCCCGCTTGCCATGTCCTGTACCTGGGATATGAAACTCATCGAACAATCTGCAAGAATTGCTGCTTCAGAAGCAAGTGCTGATGGAATAAACTGGACATTTTCACCTATGGTTGATATTTCCCGCGATCCCCGCTGGGGACGTATTTCAGAAGGAAGTGGCGAAGACCCTTACCTGGGGTCTGCCATTGCAGAAGCCATGGTAAAGGGTTACCAGGGAAACGATCTGGCAAAAAACAATACCATCCTGTCTTGTGTAAAACACTATGCATTATATGGTGCCGCGGAAGCTGGAAGGGATTACAATACTACAGACATGAGCAGGATAAAAATGTTCAACGAATACCTTCCTCCTTATAAAGCCGCAATCGACGCGGGCGTGGGGTCTGTTATGGCATCTTTTAATGAAGTGGATGGAATTCCTGCTACCGGAAATAAATTTCTGATGACGGATGTATTAAGGAAAAAATGGGGGTTCAGGGGATTTGTTGTTACAGATTATACGGGAATAAATGAAATGACAGATCATGGACTGGGTGACCTGCAAACTGTTTCAGCGCTGGCGCTCAATGCAGGGATAGATATGGATATGGTGGGAGAAGGTTTTTTATTAACACTGAAAAAATCTTTGTTGGAAGGAAAGGTCACTTTGAAAAAAATCGATGATGCATGCAGGAATATATTGGAAGCAAAATATAAACTGGGCCTCTTTGATGAGCCTTACAAGTATTGTGATGAACAAAGGTCTAAAACAGAAATATATACAGCAGAAAACAGAAAAAAGGCAAGGGCAATTGCTGCGGAAAGTTTTGTTCTTTTAAAGAATAAGGATAATCTGTTGCCATTAAAAAAGAAGGGTGCCATTGCCCTGATCGGACCATTGGCGGATTCAAAAGAAAATATGCCCGGTACATGGAGTGTGGCTACTGATTTAAATGTTGCCGTTAGTGTGAAGCAGGGATTAGAAAACGCAATTGGAAACCAGGCTAAGATCCTCTATGCAAAGGGTTCCAACCTGGTTTACGACAGCGCTTATGAAGTAAGGGCAACCATGTTTGGAAGGTCATTGCACAGAGATTCCCGCACTGCAGAAGAATTGCAGAATGAAGCATTGGCTGTTGCCCGTCAATCTGATATTATTATTGCAGTGCTGGGGGAATCATCTGAAATGAGTGGTGAGTCTTCCAGCCGGGCTGACATTCGGATACCGGACGCACAACGTGATCTGTTAGCCGCACTGATAAAGACCGGCAAACCGGTTGTCCTGGTATTATTTGCAGGAAGGCCTTTGGAATTGAAATGGGAAAGTGAACATGTTCCGGCTATTTTAAATGTCTGGTTCGGAGGAACAGAAGCCGGTGACGCAATTGCCGATGTATTATTTGCCGATGTAAATCCTTCAGGAAAATTAACAACCAGCTTCCCCCAAACTGTTGGCCAGATACCAATTTACTATGCGCATAAAAACACCGGGCGTCCTTTACCGGAAGGGAAATGGTTTGAAAAATTCAGGTCAAATTACCTGGATGTTTCCAATGACCCGCTTTACCCTTTCGGTTTTGGTTTAAGCTATACAGATTTTAATTACAGCGACTTAAAGCTTACCAGTACATCATTAAAAGGAAATCAAACACTAACGGCTTCGGTTACTGTTAGCAATACCGGAATTTTTTCCGGCAAAGAAGTGATTCAATTGTATATCAGGGACCTCGTTGGGTCAGTTAGCAGGCCGGTGAAGGAATTAAAAGGATTTCAAAAAATTGATTTGCAGGCCGGTGAAACTAAAACAGTTTCATTCTCCATCACCTCTGCCGACCTAAAATTTTACAATGCTGATCTGAAATATGATTGGGAGCCCGGTGATTTTGAGATCATGATCGGCAGTAATTCAAGAGATGTTAAAAAAGTAAAAGTTAACTGGATAAAATAACCCGGTATTATAATAAAAGGGGTTGTCAAATTTTAAAGCGACAACATAACTTTGTGTATGGGCAGAATAAAAAATATCATATTCGACCTCGGTGCTGTAATAATGAACCTGGATTACAGTAAAACCATCAATACGTTCAAAGATCTGGGATTTACTGATTTTGAAAAAATATATACACAGTATAAAGCAAATGATATTTTTAATGATCTGGAAAAAGGTTTGTTATCAGAAACGGCTTTTTATAAATATCTCTCAGATGCTGGTCCCGGTAAATTGAGTCAAAAGCAGTTAAAAGATGCATGGAATGCGATGTTGCTCGATTTCAGAACAGAAAGTATTGCATTTTTAAATGTACTG
>JBBKWV010000133.1:0-2636 GCA_037969135.1 Ferruginibacter sp. | reverse complement strand
ATCATTGGAGGATTTAAAACAAAAGCTGATGACCCCGGTGAAGAATTCGGGAAAACCCTTTTTGAGATTGTGTTGGAAAAAGTAAAGGATTATCAGTATCCTGTTTGCTTCGACTTTCCTGTTGGCCATCAGAAAAATAACAGGGCTTTGAAATGCGGAATGTTCCATAACCTGCGGGTGGATGATTCAAAAGTATTGCTTACAGAAATATGATAACAGGTTAAATAGAAATTTCACAATAAGTCCGGGGAAGCCCTGAGTTTTAATTTATTGTTACATTTACCATCTTCAAAAAAATAAATACAGATGAAAAATATTATTTCAGTGGTTCTTTTTTTATCGATTTGTAACGGTTCCATTGCACAGCAAAAAATGCTCAGCATGGAAGACGCAATGGTTAATGCCAGAACAACACTTGCTCCGGAAAACCTCCGGCAGCTTCAGTTTATAAAAGGCACAAATGATTATGTGTATTTAAAAAAAATAAACGGTCAGGATGCCTGGGTGAAAGGAGATTTTAAAAGCACAGAAGAAATGGTTTATTTAACCCTTGGTCAGTTTAACCAGCGGCTGCGTGTTGCGGGAGTGGATACAGTTAACAATCTGACCCCATTAAAATTCAACAAAGAAAGCTGGACTGGAAATGTGAAAGGCCAGAAGATTGAATTCAGCAATCTGGATAATGGGTTTAAAATGCTCGTGGATAAAAATATTTCATCCAAACAGAATGTAGAGGAAAGCAATGATGGATATATTGCCTATGTAGATAATTTCAATTTGTTTGTTACAAAAAACGGTGATACAAAACAGCTTACAACCGATGGCAGCAGTGATATTGAATATGCTTCTGCAGTTCACCGGCAGGAATTTGGTCTCAATAAAGGCACTTTCTGGAGTAACAATGGCCGGCAACTTGCTTTTTACCGGATGGATCAAAGTATGGTGACAGATTATCCCATCATAGACTGGAAGGAATACCCGGCAAAAAACAACAATATTAAATATCCCATGGCGGGAGGTAAAAGCCATCATGTAACCGTTGGCGTTTATAATGCAGTTTCCAAAAATACTGTTTGGTTAAAGACCGGAGAGCCCGCAGAACAATACCTAACCAATATTGTTTGGAGTCCCGACGACCAGTATGTTTATATTGCTATAGTTAACCGAGGGCAAAATCATATGTGGCTGAATCAGTACAATGCTGCAACCGGTGATTTTGTAAAAACATTGTTTGAAGAAACGGATACGAAATATGTGGAACCCCTTGACCCCATGCTTTTCTTAAAGAACAATGCTGACCAGTTCATCTGGCAAAGCCGAAAAGATGGCTGGAATCATTTGTACCTGTATAATATCAACGGAAACCTTATTAAACAATTAACCTCCGGACAATGGGAGGTTTTAGATGTAAAGGGATTTGATGAAAAAGGGGAAAACTTATTTTATGTTTCTACAGAAGTTTCACCGATTTCTAAAAACCTGTACCTGCTCAATGTTAAAAAAGGAACCAGTGTAAGAATTACAACGGGTGATGTGGTTCACAATAATTCCGTCAGCAGCTCGGGAGAATTTGTGATCGACAATTTCAGCAGCACCGATAATCCGAAAACCATCCGGATCATCGAAACAAAAACCGGCAAAACAAAAGATTTATTACAATCAACCAATCCAATGGCAAATTATAGTATGGGTCAGTTGAACATATTTACTATTAAGAATAATGAAGGAACGGATTTGTATTGCCGACTGTTTAAGCCGGTTAATTTCGACAGCACAAAAAAATATCCGGTGATCGTTTATTGGTATGGTGGTCCACATGCACAGATGATATTGAATAGCTGGAATGGAGGCGCCGGAGATTATTGGTTTCAGTACATGGCAGAAAGAGGATACGTAGTTTTCACACTCGATACCAGAGGTAGTTCCAACCGTGGCAGGGCTTTTGAACAATCCGTTTTTCGTCATTTGGGAAATGCCCAAATGGCTGATATGATGGCTGGGGTAAATTACCTTAACAGTCTTTCTTTTACCGACAAAGACAATATGGGTTTGTTCGGTTGGAGTTTTGGAGGATTTCTGACTACAGATTTTATGTTAAATCATCCGGGAGTTTTCAAAGCAGCTGTTGCCGGTGGTCCGGTTATGGACTGGAAATATTATGAGATCATGTATGGCGAAAGATATATGGATACACCCCAGGAAAATCCCGAAGGTTATGAAGAAACCAATCTGATAAAGCAGGCAGGAAAACTGAAAGGAAAACTTTTGTTGATTCATGGAATTCAGGATCCGGTTGTGGTACAACAGAATTCGGTGAATTTTGTAAAAGCGGCTGTAGACAAAGGGGTGCAGGTTGATTATATGATCTACCCGGGCCACGAACACAATGTATTGGGAAAAGACCGGGTACATCTTTATCAGAAACTGACAGATTATTTTATGCAAAATTTAAAATAGTGGGTGAAGTAGAATTGGATAAATACAGGCAGGCAATTACGATTTATGCCGATCTTGTTTTTTATGGGAATGCCGCCGGTGAAATGCTTGCAAATCAAATTGCAGCCGATGTTGCACTTCACTGGAACGAACCTGCTGCTTCAGTAAAGATCGACCATGAATGGTATAAAGTACACTTT